>NZ_BMDZ01000042.1 GCF_014636235.1 Tistrella bauzanensis | reverse complement strand
AGGCCAGGCGCAAACTTGCCACGTGGGACACACAATACCTCATGGCGGCTCTGCAAGCGCGTTAACCTGGACTCGTTGCCCTGTCCGCGAACCCCCTCCGGGAGTCACACCTCCGCATGTACGACATGTCATTCAAAAAACTAAACCACTGATTCAGAACGGTTTTCCGCTCCGCGAACCTCCCGGGGTTTTTGTGTGTGCTTGGGGTTCGCGCAGGCTGTGGCGCACCGGGCCGATCAGCGGCCATGTGGGGCGGCAGTCTGGGCGATCCTCGACGACCAGATTGCCGGCACGTGGCCGCTGGATGATGCCGACCACAGCCGCGACGCCGTTATAGCCAAGGCCCTGATCCTGCCCCCCCCCGGCTCCACCACCACGCCGCTGATCAGGCCTATGCGGTCGCCCTGTCGATCGGCACCGCACGGCTCGATGGCGCCGCCATGGTCGCGTCGCAACTAAAGGCCCAATTCCGCGTGGGAACCCAGACGGACCAGTTGCAGTGTCTCGGTGTCCGTTTTTCGGTAGATCAGCACCAGATCAGGCTTGATGTGACAGTCTCGATGATCCGCCCATGCCCCGGCCAGTGCGTGATCGCGGTGGCGCGGCTCCAGGGGTGCATCATTGGCCAGGGCCGTGATCACCGGGATCAGAATGGCATCAAGTCCCTTTGCGTGCTGCCCTTTCGCCTCGCGCTTATAGTCTCGCTTGAACTGGCCTGTCCGCTCAATCTGCCGCATGCAGATCGGCGACAAGGTCATCAATGCTTGCGAAGCGGGCGCCCTTGCCGGCCCGGGCTTCCTTCATGGCCTGAATGGTCGTGTCATTCGGGGTCCATGGCTCGAATGGCAGAGCCTTATCCTGTGCGATACGGACGAGCAGCATCCGCACCGCATCGGAAACAGTCAGGCCCATCGCGGCCAGCACAGCCGCTGCTTCAGCCTTGATTTCACCGTTCACCCTGGTTTGGACAAGTTGATTGGCGGCCATATCGATCCCCTTCTATTCGTGCATGACAATGTAATTCACAGCGGATTGACAATCAAGGCGGCCTGTCCGGCGGCAACGGCGAATAGGCCACATCCTGGGTATATCCTCACGGCGGAAGCAGCCCATTTCAGGTGCGGCGAGGGCATGGTCGGTGGGGGAGCGGCCGGCCCTGGGCCTCAACGGTAATCGCTTCTGCGGCGTTTCAAGTCACGGCCCCGCGAAGGGGGCGACGGGCGGTGTCGATCGCCCGGTACCGACTGCACCGGTTTCAATTCACGCCCCCGCAAAGGGAGCGACCATCGATCGCTTGGGCGCCGAGGCCGACGCCCAGTTTCAATTCACGCCCCCGCGAAGGGAGCGACGCGATGCGGGCGTGTAGCCGCTGATGATCACCGCGTTTCAATTCACGCCCCCGCGAAGAGAGCGACATGAGGTGGACGGCCGGCGGTATGGTGTGATCCGGTTTCAATTCACGCCCCCGCGAAGGGAGCGACGGGAGCCGGTCGACTGTGTCGAGTGGGTCAGGGCGTTTCAATTCACGCCCCCGCGAAGGGAGCGACCAGGCCAAGTCCGATCCGGTCCGAGATGCCGTGTTTCAATTCACGCCCCCGCGAAGGGAGCGACTAGCCGACATCGTGCTGACCGCGGGTGAGACGGTGTTTCAATTCACGCCCCCGCGAAGGGAGCGACCTCCGGGCTGACACCCTCGACGCCTTCGCCGGTCTGTTTCAATTCACGCCCCCGCGAAGGGAGCGACGGTGTCGTACCAGCGGTCGAGGGTGTCGGCCGCGTTTCAATTCACGCCCCCGCGAAGGGAGCGACACCTGACTGTCGAATTCGATCTGTGTGATTTGAGGTTTCAATTCACGCCCCCGCGAAGGGAGCGACCGATATGGATAGGGGCGCCGTGTCGCGGCACGGTTTCAATTCACGCCCCCGCGAAGGGAGCGACTCCGGCCGGCAACAGCCGGGCATCGACGGACGAGTTTCAATTCACGCCCCCGCGAAGGGAGCGACCTGGGATTCACCTTCCACTGGATCGAGACCAGGGTTTCAATTCACGCCCCCGCGAAGGGAGCGACGGTCGGCGCTGGCCACTGTCAGGATCTTTCGTGGTTTCAATTCACGCCCCCGCGAAGGGAGCGACGACATGGTCCGGGTCGCCTATTCGGAGCGAACCGGTTTCAATTCACGCCCCCGCGAAGGGAGCGACATGTTCCTCACGGTGTCGACGGGCAAGCCGGCACGTTTCAATTCACGCCCCCGCGAAGGGAGCGACTCCTAAAATATAGGCGGATGTGGCGCGTTTGTGTTTCAATTCACGCCCCCGCGAAGGGAGCGACCCGCATGGTGGATGACGCAATGATCAAACGTATCGTTTCAATTCACGCCCCCGCGAAGGGAGCGACGGCCCTGGTCGGCCTAGGGCTGGCCGACGACATCGTTTCAATTCACGCCCCCGCGAAGGGAGCGACGACCCGGCGTCGGCGCCGGGGCCATCGTTCGGGGTTTCAATTCACGCCCCCGCGAAGGGAGCGACTCACCCCCCACTAATACCCTGATATCACACCTGAAAAAGGCGGTTTCCGCGAATCCCCTCCGGGAGTCACACCTCCGCATGTACGACATGTCATTCAAAAAATAACCCACTGATTCAGAACGGTTTTCCGTTCCGCGAACCTCCCGGGGTTTTTGTGTGTGCTTGGGGTTCGCGCAAGGCCGGGGTATCTGCGCCACACGGCTGCCGCCTGGGCCCACGAGATGGGGGTGCGGGGGCCCGCGGCCCCCGTGGTCTTCCCTCTGAAAACCGCGCGCGCGCCCTCACGCCCCGGCCGGTGTCAGATCGCGGTGTTGGCGGGGCCTTTCAGGGCCAGCATCTGGCGGGCGTCGGCGGGGGTTGCGATGTCCAGCGACAGGGCGTCGAGGATGGTTCGGATGCGGCGGACTTGTTCGGCGTTGGAGCGGGCGAGTTGGCCGGGGGCGGCGTAGAGATTGTCTTCCAGGCCGACGCGGACATGGCCGCCGATGGCGGCGCCGATGGTGATCAGGCGCATCTGGTGGCGGCCGGCGCCGAGGACGGAGAACTGATAGTCCTGGCCGAACAGGCGGTCGGCGGTGTGTTTCATGTGCATGAGGTGCGAGGGGTCGGCGCCGATGCCGCCGAGCACGCCCAGCACGAACTGGATGAACGGGGTGCCGGTGACGAGGCCGCGGTCGCGGAAATGGGCGAGCGCGTAGAGATGGCCGACATCATAGCATTCGAATTCGAAGCGGGCGCCGTGGTCGCGACCCAGGCGCTCCAGGATCTGTTCCATGTCGTGGAAGGTGTTGCGGAAAATCGAGCCGCGCGTCGCCTCTAGAAGTTGTGGTTCCCAATCGAATTGCCAGTCTTGATAGCGGTCGGCGAGTGGAAACAGCCCGAAATTCATCGAACCCATGTTGAGCGAGCACATTTCGGGCCGGGCCTGAAGCGGCGCCGCCAGCCGCTGATCGAGGGTCATCAGCGAACTGCCGCCGGTGGAAATGTTCAGCACGGCATCGGTGGCGGCGGCGATCGGTGCCAGGATCTGGCGGAACACCGCCGGGTCGGGGCTGGGGCGGCCGTCGGCCGGGTCGCGGGCATGCAGATGCAGGATGGCGGCCCCCGCCTCCGCCGCCTCGATCGCCTGGGCGGCGATGTCTTCCGGGCGCCAGGGCAGGTGCGGGCTCATGGTCGGCGTGTGGATCGAGCCGGTGACGGCGCAGGTGATGATGACCTTGGTGGCTGCCATGGCGGGGGGGCTCCTGCTTGTCGGCGGTGGGGGCGCGGGCGGCGATCGCGGCGGGGCGGCTCTGGCGGATCAGGAATTCAGGCGGACCAGGGCAGCGACAATTCGCGGGCGAGGGCTTCGAGCGTGTCGGTGAAGATCGCCATGATCTCGTCGATCTGGGCTTCGGTGACGATCATCGGCGGGCAGACCAGCACGTGATCGCCATCGATGCCGCCACGGGTGCGGCGTGAATACAGGATCAAGCCGCGATCGAAGGCCAGATCGACCATGCGGGCATGGGCGTTGAGCGCGCGCGGCAGCGTCGCCATCGTCTCGGGGTCCGAAACGAATTCCACCGCCAGCAGCAGGCCCCGGCCCCGGACATCGCCGATGAACGGGAAGCGCCGCTTCAGGGCATCGAGCCGGGATTTGAGCAGGTCGCCCATGCGGGCGGCATTGCCGATCAGGTCGTGGGCGTCGATTTCATCCAGCACCGCCAGCCCGGCGGCGGCGGCCAGCGGGTTGCCGGCATAGGTGAAGCCATGCTGGAAGCCGCCGGCATCGAGCACCGGCCGCACCAGTTTTTCCGAGGCGATCATGGCGCCAAGCGGCGCATAACCGGCGCCCAGCCCCTTGGACAAGGCGATCAGATCGGGCGTGATGCCCCAATGATCGCCGCCCAGATAGCGGCCGGTGCGGCCGGCGCCGCACATCACCTCGTCATGGATCAGCAGCACGCCATGGCGGTCGCAGATCTCGCGGATGCGCGGGTAATAGCTGTCGGGGGCGACCAGCGCGCCGGTCGAGGCACCGCCGATCGGCTCCATGATGAAGGCGAGCACGGTTTCCGGGCCCTGACGGCGGATTTCCTCATCAAGCATGTCGGCATAGCGCCGGCCGCGCGCCGCCATGTCGAGCCCGTCGCGGTCGAGATAGGCGGTGGGGGCGGCGATCTTGGGGCTTTCATGCATCATCGGCGCGAAGGGGGTGGTGAAGGCGGCATGTCCAGTGACCGACAACGCACCCATGGTGCTGCCATGATATGACGGGAAGCGCGAGATGACCTTGTAGCGGCTGCCCTGCCCGGTTGCCACCGCATGCTGGCGCGCCAGCTTCAGGCAGGATTCCACCGCCTCCGACCCGCCGGACACGAAGAACACCCGGTCGAGCCCGGCGGGGCAGCGCGCGGCCAGCGCCGCCGCCAGATCCTCGGCGGGCGCGTTTTCGAAATGCAGCCGGTAGATGAAGGTGGCCTGATCCATCTGGCGCTTCATCGCGTCCAGCACCCGGCGGTTACCATGGCCGATATTGACCACCATGGCGCCGCTGGAGCCGTCGATCACCCGGCGGCCATGCTCGTCCCAGATATAGATGCCCTCGGCGCGGGTGGCCATCGGCCGGCGCTGGCGGGCCTGATAGAACAGATGCGAGGGCGGGCGGTTGTCACCGGCGGTGGCCGGCGGGGTGGTTGTCGGGGTGGCCGTCGGGGTCGGGGCGGGAGTCGGCATCGCAGGGGCTCCACGAAAAACATGCGGAAATTATGACGTGACTTTATACTGACATGCCATCAGCCGCGGCTGAGATGGTGGTCCAGAACATTGGCCGTCACCCGCTCGACCATCGGGTCACGGCGCAGCAGGCCGGCCACCCATTCGCAACTGCCGGCATGGAAGACCTCGCCGGCGCCACGGCGGAAATGCACGATCATGCCGGCGCCGCGCTTGATGCGGTCGACCGCCGGGCGGTCGGTGGCGCCGGTCAGGATCTCGGCGGCGAATCGGGCATCGGCATCGCTGAGGAACTGGTCGTCGGCGGCGATGTCGGCGCTTTCCTCGATCAGCGACGACAGGCCCAGCGCCAGGATCTGCAAGCCATCGGGCACCATCTCGGCGCCGGATGGCTCTGGCAGGCCGTTCCGGATCACGTAATCCAGCCCGTCGACCTCATAGCCGAAGACATGGGACGCGGCCCCCAGCAGGTCGCCGTAATACAGCCCCGTGCCGGCAAAGGCCCAATGCTCGGGCCGATAGACCGGAAAGCCGCGCACGCCGCGCGGCGCGCAGCCGCCCCAGCCGACATACAGGCCCCGGGTGGCGTTCAGCCCGAAGGTCAGCGCCCCCGGCCGGCCGATCTCGGCCGCTTCCCACGAGGTGGTGACCAGGGCCGTGCCCCGCAGCGGGTCTTCGGCGCGGGCGCGGTATTTATAGCAGACCTGGGTGCGGCCCTGATCCTCCAGCCGGGTCTGCCACATGAAGTTGCCGGCAAACCGCGCCACCCGCCCGCCGGCCTCGACATAGGCGTCGACCGCATCGCGCATGCCGGCCGTCCAGTATTCGTCATGCCCTGAGAACACCACGCAGTCATAGCGCGACAGGATCGCCGGGTTGAATTCCAGATCGTGCTGGCTGGCCAGGTCGACCGCATAGCCGGCCGCTTCCGCCCATTGAAAGAAATGCCGGTCATAGCTGGCCCAGCCGGCCGAGGCGTATTTCTTGGAATGGCCGGTGGCATAGGCCCATTCCATATGCGGATAGCGCGGCGGCATCGCCGGCGGCACCTCGACATCGACCGGCACGCGCGGGGCATCGTCGGGCAGGACCACGAAACCCCGGCAGAACGGCCGGTCCAGGCTGACGCGCGGCGCATACTGGTTGCGCGCCGGACCGGTGATGCCCTGGTAATGATTGGACCCGCCCCAGGTGTTATAGGCGGTCCAACTGCCGGTGGCCGCCACCTGCAACACCCGCCCCGGCAGATGCGCGCCGCCGCCGGCGGTGACGATGAACAGATGATGGCACAGGATCGGCCGGCCATCGGCGCCATCGGCCGTCAGGGTGACGCGATAGGCGCCGGAGCGCCAACCGGCGGGAATGGTCAGCCGATGCGCCACCGGCCAGCCGCAGCCGGTGACCGAGCACTGATCGGGGGTGTCGTGATGGCGCGCGGGCAGGCCGTCTTCCACATGCACCACCTGCAACGCGGCGCCGTCACGGGCGATCTCCATCCGATAGCGCGGCGCGGTGGCGCTGACATGGAACGCCACCACATCGCCGGGCGTGTAAGACAGCCGGTCGGTATAGCACCAGATCTCGCCCCGGGCGCCATCCATGCCCGGATATTCATAGGTGTGGCCCAGAACGGCGATCCGCCGCTGGGCGGGGGTCAGACCGAATTCGGGCCACGCCGGCGCTGTGGCGGGGCTGGCGGCGGCGGGGCGTGCGACATCATCGGGATGCGACATCAGGCGCTTCCTTGCAGGCGGTCGGAAGAGGTGGCGGCGATGGCGGGGAGAGGGTCGGCGGTCAGCCGGTCAGCCGGTCAGCCGGTCAGATACTTGCGCAGGAAGCCACGGGTGCGTTCCTGACGGGGGGCGCGGAACATCTCGTCGGGCGGGCCTTCCTCGACCACCACGCCGCCATCCATGAACAGCACCCGGTCGGCGACCTCGCCCGCGAAGCGCATTTCATGGGTGACGATCAGCATGGTCATGTGCTCGGCGGCAAGCTGTTTCATCACCAGATTGACCTCGTCGACCAGTTCGGGGTCGAGCGCCGAGGTCGCCTCGTCGAACAGCATCACCTTGGGCTCCATGGCCAGGGCGCGGGCAATCGCCACCCGCTGCTTCTGGCCGCCCGACAGCCGCGACGGGTAGGTGTCCATCCGGTCGGCCAGGCCCACCTTGTCGAGCAGGCCGCGCGCCAGATCGCGGGCCTCCGCCGTCTTCATGCCCTTCAGCAGCATCGGCGCCAGGGTGACGTTCTGGGCGACCGTCAGATGCGGGAACAGATTGAAGTGCTGGAACACCATGCCCATCTGCTGGCGCACCGCGTTGATATGGCGTTCGAAGGCCGCCCCGCTCAGCGGCGCGTTGACCTGGACGCCATCCAGGAAGATCTCGCCGTCATTCAGGGTTTCCAGATGGTTGATCGCCCGCAGCAGCGTGCTTTTGCCCGATCCGCTGGGGCCGATGATCGCGATGATCCGACCGCGATCGACGGTGAGGTCGATGCCCTTCAGCACCTCCAGCGCGCCATAGCGCTTATGGGCGTTGCGGACCTCGACCATCGGCCGGGTTCCGGTGGCCGGAGCAGCGGTTGTGCGGGTGCCGGTCGTCAGGGTCATCGGGTTGCCTCCACGCGCCGTTCCAGCCGGCGCAGACCGGCCTCCAGGATCAGGTTCAGGATGTAATAAAGCGCCGCCGCGACGATATAGAACTCGAACGGCCGATAGGTTTCACTGATCGCGAGCTGGGCGGTGTGGACCAGTTCAGCGACGCCGATCACCGACACCAGCGCCGACTCCTTCAGCAGCGCGATCAGGTTGTTGCCGATCGGCGGCATCACGCTGTGCACCGCCTGCGGCACGATGATGTGCCGGAAGCTCTGGAAACGGCTGAGCCCCAGGCTGCGCGCGCCCTCGTTCTGGCCCGGATCGACGGCGGCGAGGCCGGCGCGGATGATGTCGGCGTTGTAGACCGCGAAATGCAGGCCCAGGCCGATGATCCCGGCGACCAGCGCCGGAATGTCGATGCCGATCTGCACCAGCCCGAAATAGATCAGGAACAGTTGCAGCAGCAGCGGCGTGCCCATGAACAGCCAGGCGAACAGCCTGACCGGATAGCGCAGGAACCAGGGGCCGTACATCACCGCCAGCGCCAGCGCGATGCCGCCGGCGAAGCTGACCGCCGAGGCGGCGATGGTCAGCACCGTGGTCCAGATCACCCCTTGCAGCAACAGCCCGGCATAGGGCGGCACCACACTGAAATCGAGCCCCTCCATGTCATCTTCCTCCGTCAGTCGATGGCATAGCGGCGGTCGAGCCAGGCGATCAGGCGCAGCGCGCCATAGATCACCACCATGTAGAACAGGGCCGCGATCGCGAACATCTCGAACGGCTTGTAGGTGGAGCCGATATAGCGCTGGGCGGTATATGTGAGCTCGACCAGCGAGATCGCCGAGACCAGGGCCGAGCCCTTGATCAGCGCCACCGCGTTGACCCCCAGCGGCCGGATCATCAGCCGCGCCGCCTGTGGCAGCACCACATGGGCCATGGTCTGGCGCCGGCCGATGCCCAGGCTGCGGGCGGCCTCCACCTGGCCCCGGGCGACCGCCAGAATGGCGCCACGGATCGACTCGGTCATATAGGCGCCGATATTGACCCCAAGCCCGATCACGCCGGCAACGAAGGGGTCAAGATTGATCCCGATCTGCGGCCCGCCGAAATAGAGCACGAACAACTGGATCAGGCAGGGCGTGCCCCGGAACAGGCTGACATAGGCCGTGCCCAGAAACCTGAGGCCCGCCCATCGCGACAGCCGGGCGGCGGAGCCCAGCGCCGCCATGACCAGCCCCAGCGCCAGCGCCAGGACCGAAATCTGTACCGTGGTCCAGGCCGCCTCCGCGAAATACGGAAACACCCGGATCATCAGGTCGACATCCATCGGAGATGACCTCGACAGTCGTGGGCCCGTAGGATGATGGCATCGGCAGGACGGGACGCGCCCGCCCCGCCCGCCGGATCAGTCCTGCCCAGCCGTTACCGGATGTCGGCGCCGACCCATTCCATGGCGATCTTCTTATAGGTGCCGTCGGCCATCATCTCGTCGAGGGCTGCCTGCATCGCGGCGGCAAGCTCAGGATTCTTCTTGTTGATGGCGATGCCGATGGCGACGCTGCCGCCCTCGATATCCGGGGTGTCGAGCTGGCGCAGCTTCGCGCCGTTCTCCTTGATCGCCACCCGCACGGGGATGTTGTCGGCGATGATCGCCTGCACCCGGTCGGCCTGAAGTTCCAGCAGCAGTTCGGGCAGGCCCTTATAGGTGCGCACGCTCCAGCCATCCTGGGTGCGCGCCCATTTCTCGTGGGTCTCGCCCAGAGTGACGCCGACTGTCTTGCCTTTGATGTCGGCCAGCGACTGAATATCCGAGCCCTCGGCCACGAACACCGCGCGGCCGGCGTGATAATAGGGGCCGACGAAATCGACCACCTTCTCGCGTTCCGGCGTGATGGTCATGCTGCCGACGATGGTGTCGTATTTCCTCGCCAGCAGCCCGGCCAGAATGCCGTCCCATGCGGTGGTGACGATCTCGCCCTCGACACCGATCCGGCGCGCGATCTCGCGGCCGATCGAGGCGTCGAAGCCCACCACCTCGTTCTTGTCATTCACGAAGTTGAACGGCGGATAGGCGCCGCTCATCGCGATCTTCATCACGCCGTCCTGCTTGATCCGCGCCAGTTGGTCGTCGGCCGCGGCCACGCCGGCGCTCATCACCAGCGCCATGCCGGCGGCAAGGACGGAGGACAGAAATCTGTTCATGCCGGGTCTCCCTGGGGTCGATGCATTGATGCCATATCCGCGGCCCGGCGCCCTGTCGCCTGCCGGCCTGGTTTCCCCCAGGGCCTTGCCACCGCGTCCCTCAAAGGGTGCGGCCGGAGATGTCATTGATCAAATAGATATGGAAAATACAGAAGATAGATTTGAAGAATGCTAAACTGTACCCTCCGCCACCCACCACGCCGGAGCGCCGGATGACGACGATGCGCGAACACCAGTTGAAGAAGCATCAGGCCCAGCGGCTGGCCTGGGATCTGGACTGGAACCTGCTGCGCACCTTCATGGTGATCGTCGAGGAACGCGGCATCACGGCCGCGGCCGAGCGGCTGGGCCTGAAACAGCCGACCCTGAGCAATGCGCTGGCACGGATCGAGGCCCGCCTCGGCCGGCGGCTGATCGACCGCAAGCCCAATGTCTTCGAGGTCACCGAGGCCGGGCGCCTGCTCTATAACGATTGCGTCGAGATTTTCGGCACCGTCGCCCGGCTGCCGATCCGGCTGCGCGATGTGCAGGAACAGGTGACCGGCAATGTGGCGATCGCGGTCGCCAGCCATATCGTGTCACCGCTGTTCGATCAGGCGCTGTCGGATTTCCACACCCGCCATCCGAAAGCCACCTTCACCATCAGCGTCATGACCAGCCTGGACGTGGTGACGGCCGTGGCGCAGAAACGCGCCTCGTTCGGGCTGTGCTTGGTGCATAACCCCGACCCGCGGCTGGATTACCGGGTGGTCTATCGCGAATTCTTCGGCTTCTTCTGCGGCCCCAAGCACCGGCTCTATGGTCGCACCGATCTGACCCTGGATGATCTGCGGGGCGAGACATCGGTGTCGTTCCAGACCGACCACCCATCCGATGCGCTCAGGCCCGTGGCCCTGCTGCGCGCGGTGGCCCAGGTGGAGGATGCGGTGATCGGCATCTCGTCGAGCCTGGAAGAGGTGCGGCGGATGATCACCGCCGGGCTGGGCATCGGGCCACTGCCGCTGCATGTGGTGCGCCGCGATGTCCGCGACGGCCTGCTCTGGCGCCTGCCGCCCTATCAGGATCCACCGGCGATCGACATCTTCCTGGTGTCGAACCCGCAGGCCAGTCTCAACCGCGCCGAGGCCGGCCTGCTGGCCCTGCTCCGCGGCCAAGTCGACGAGCTGCCGCTGGCCGCCCGCACCTATGGCCTGGACGGGTGGTAATCGCCGCCGGGTGCCGGATGCTCAGGCGCAATGACCGTCGATCAGCGGCCACAGCCGGTCGGCGGCCTCGATCGGCGGCATATGGGCGGCAGGTTCGAGGCATTCGAAGCGGGCACCAGGAATGGCGGCGGCAATGGCGCGACCGGCCTCAGGCGGGCAGCTTGCATCCTGCGCGCCTGAGATCACCAGGGTCGGCACGGCGATGCCGCCCAGATGCGGGGTCATGTTCAGGCCCTTGATCGCCTCGCAGGCGGCAATGAAGCCGTCGGTTGGCGTCGTGCGGATGATCGCTGCCACCTGATCGAGCGCCGATGGCGCCAGACGGGCGAATTCAGCGGTGAACCATCGCGCCAGCGTGGCATCGACCAGGGCATCCATGCCTTGATCACGAACGGTGGCGATCCGCTCATCCCATAGCACATGCGCCTCAACCGGCATCGACGAGACGGTGCAGACCAAAGTGAGGCTGCGCAGCCAGGCCGGGTTGCGCACACCCAGAACCTGCCCGACCATGCCGCCGATCGAGATGCCGGCATAATCGGCCCGCTCGATGCCCAGCGCCGCGACCACCTGTTCGACATCCATCGCCAGACGCTCCAGCGTCTGGGGCTGTTCAGGGGTGGATGGCCGAACCTCGCTGACACCGTGGCCGGCAAGGTCGATCGCGATGATCCGCCGGGTCGCGCGCATCGGCGCGGCCACCAGATCCCAGATCGTGTGATCGACGCCAAGAGCATGGACCAGCACCAGCGGCGCCCCGTCCGGGTTGCCCGAATGTTCCACGGCTATGTCGACACCGTCATCGGTGGTGATGCGCTGCATCATGGGGGCGGTCTCCGACGAATTGGACTGACCCATGATGCATGAGGGCACAGCATGCGTCGAGCACGCGTTGCGGTCGCAACAACGGGGGTTGACGGCTGGCACCACCAATGATCGCGCCGACCGGCCTTGCGGGTTGACGCAGGCCCGCCCCCGCCCCACATCGGCACGATTGCTACAGGAGCCGGGCCCCTCTGGCGACCGAGGCGTCGGTCGTGATGTCGGATCCCTCACCCAATGTCGCGCTTCGACGCAGCGCAACCGCGATCGAGGGGTGATCGCGTGTTTTCCCAAACGTCATCCGAACCGTTCACCGGGCTTGGCCCGGTGGCGACCTATGCCCTTGCCGGCCATCCGCTGTGGCAATGGGCGATTTTCGTCACCGTCGTGATCGTGCTGCTGGCCCTGGATCTTGGGGTGCTGAACCGCCGGGACCGCGCCATCGGTGTCCGCCGCAGCCTGGCGCTGTCGGCCTTCTATATTTCGGCGGGCCTGGCCTTCGGCGGCTTCGTCTGGTGGTCGTCGGGGCCCACCAGCGCCATGGAATATGCCACCGGCTTCCTGCTGGAAAAGACCCTGGCGATGGACAACGTGTTCGTCATCGCCACAATCTTCGCGGCACTCGCCATCCCCCGCCATCTGCAACATCGGGTGCTGTTCTGGGGCATCCTCGGCGCCATCGTGCTGCGCGCGCTGATGATCGGGATCGGTGCGGCACTGGTGACCGAATTCCACTGGATCCTGCTGGGCTTCGGTGCCTTCCTGATCTGGGGCGGCATCAAGATGCTGATGGGCGATGGCGACCCGCCGGACTTCACCCAGGGCATCTTCATGCGGCTGCTGAAAAAGGCGATCCCGGTCACGCCCGATCTGCATGGCCATGCCTTCATGGTGCGCGCGCCCGACAAGACCGGGCGGCTGGTCCGCCACGCCACACCGATGCTGGTGGCGCTGGTGCTGATCGAAACCGCCGATGTGGTGTTCGCGGTCGACAGCGTACCGGCGATCTTCGCGGTCACCACTGATCCGTTCATCGTCTATACCAGCAACATCTTCGCGATCCTTGGCCTGCGGGCGCTGTATTTCGCGCTGGCGGCGATGATCCACCGCTTCGGTGACCTGAAATATGCGCTGTCGCTGATTCTGGTGTTCATCGGCGGCAAGATCTTCTGGGCCGAATTCATGGGCAAGCCGCCGGCGGAACTGTCGCTGATCGTCACCGCCAGCTTGATCCTGGGCGGCGTGGTGGTGTCGATGATCCGCAGCCGTGGCGCGCCGCCGGCCCCGGAAAGCCTGCCCCATCCCCAACCCTCGCCCGACCTCGCCAATGAATTACGGGCCGAGATGAGATCGGAGAAGGGCTGAGCGTCAGGATCGCGGCGTCACCTGTGGCTGCGGCTGGGGCTTCGGTTCCGGCCGTGGCCGCATCGGATCGATGCGATCGGCCAGCGCCGGCACCATCTGGGCCGGGTCGACCGCTATATCGTGCCAGAACACGCCCCAATGCAGATGCGGGCCCGTGGCGCGCCCGGTCATGCCAACCCGGCCGACCGGGTCGCCGGCCTTCACCACCTGCCCTGGCGGCACCAGGGTTTCAGACAGATGGGCGAAGATCGAGCTGACCCCCTGGCCGTGATCGATGATGATCGTGCCGCCGGTGAACCACAGATCCGGCATCACCAGCACCACCTTGCCGGCGGCCGGCGCCATCACCGGCGTGCCCTCGGCGGCGGCCAGATCCAGGCCGCGATGGGGGCTGCGCGGGGTGCCGTTCAGCACCCGCTGACTGCCGAACACGCCAGAGATCCGCCCCTCGACCGGCAGCCGGAAGCCACGGGTCACCACGTCGAAGCCGGTGGCCTCGTCGCTCGATGCCGCGCGGGCATTGACGATCAGGCTGCGTTCATGGCGCAGGCGGTCGTCGAGTTCCGGATCCGGCGTCACCTTGGGTGGCGGCAGGCCGTCGACCCGTTCGATCGCCCAGTCGCGCGCCGCCACCGTCACCACCCGCTCCAATGTCGCCCCATGAGAGGCGCGCGCCGCGATCTGCACCCGTGCGGCGTCGCGGCCGATTGCGAACACGAACCGCCCGGATGTATCGACCTGCGCCGGTGTGCCATCCACTGTCACCGTCCAGCCCTTGGGCACCCGGCCCAGGTTCAGGCTGCCCTGCATCAGCGGCCCTTCCACACCGATGCCCGGTGCCTCGGCGGTCGGCTGGTCCTGAACCGGGGCCGCCGTGGCCGGTGGCTGCGCGGTGCCGGTCTGGCCGGGCTCGGCCGCGCGGCCCTGCGCCATGGCCGTCTGCGCGATCGCCATTGGCATCTGGCCCAGAACCAACAGCAGGGTCATGGCCGCAGCCGTATGGCGGAGTGGCCGGACGGTGCGGCACGGGCGGGGGATCGCGATCATGGTCGGAACCTTCCGGAAGGAAACGGCTGGCATCGGGCGCGCGGAGGGCATCAGAACAGCTTGGGCTGTTCGCCGGTAGCCGGCGGGTCGCGGCGCGGGCGGGCGGCGGGCCTGGCCGGCCGCGGCGTGGCATCGGTGGATGCCGGCGGTGCCCCGCCGTCAGCATGGGCCGCCACCCGGCCGTCGGCGAAGACCAGGCTCAGCGCCTGGCCGGCGGCGATGGCGGCGGCACGGGTCAGCGGCCGGCCGGGCTCGTCTCCACCGCCGTCGATGCCATCCTCTCCGGCGGTTTCGACCAGGGCGAAGCCGCGCGCCAGCGCCCGGCGATAGGAATAGCTTTCCAGCAGCGCGCCCTGCCCCGCCAGCCTGTCGGCCAGATTGCGCAGATGCCGGGCCTCGGCCGCATGCAGGCGATCGGAAAGCCCGCCCAGGCGCTCGGCGCCCAGATTGCGGGCGCGGATGGCGGCGGCCGGCGTCACACCGGCGGCGGCGCGGTCCAACCGCGCGGTGGCGCGATCGCCGATCCGGTGCATGGCCGCATCCAGCCGCTGAAGCACCAGATCCAGCCGGCCGGCGGCCTCGGCGAAGCGTTCCCCCGGGCTCTTCAGCCGGGCCGACAGCTCCGCCACCCGTGCCGCGCGCCGCTCCAGCACCCGGTCGATGCCGGCATGCAGCCGCTCCGCGCGGTCGTCGAGCCGCTGGGTGGCGCTGTCGATCAGGCTTTGCGGGCGGGGCAGACCACGGGCGAGGCCACGGGTGCGCTCGGCGCCGCGTTCGATGATCCGGAAGGCGGCGCCCGGCAGACGCGCGCCCAGATCGCCCACCTCCAGCAGCAGATCGCCCAGCACCGGCACCGCCTTCTCGGCGGCGGCGGTGGGGGTGGGCGCGCGCAGATCGGCCACGAAATCGATCAGCGTGGTGTCGGTTTCGTGGCCGACCGCCGAGATCAGCGGAATGGTGCAGGCGGCGGCCGCCCGCACCACCGCCTCTTCGTTGAACGCCATCAGGTCTTCGATGCTGCCACCGCCCCGCGCCACGATCAGCAGATCGGGGCGCGGGATCGCCCCACCCGGCACCAGCGCATCGAAACCGCGGATCGCCGCCGCCACCTGATCGGCCGCACCCGGCCCCTGAACCAGCACCGGCCAGATGATCACCCGGCGCGGGAACCGCTCGGCCAACCGGTGCAGGATGTCGCGGATCACCGCACCGGTCGGCGATGTCACCACGCCGATCACCTCGGGCAGGAACGGTAAAGCCTGCTTGCGTGCCGCGTCGAACAGCCCTTCGGCGGCCAGCCGGCGGCGGCGGTCCTCGATCAGCGCCATCAGCGCGCCGGTGCCGGCCGGCTCCATCTGCTCCACGACCAGCTGATATTTCGACCGGCCGGGATAGGTGGTCAGCCGGCCGGTGGCGATCACCTCCAACCCGTCTTCGGGACGAAAGCTCAGCCGGCCGGCGGCGCCGCGCCAGACCACGGCATCGATCAGCGCGTCCTCGTCCTTCAGCGCCAGATAGCAATGCCCCGATGCCGCACGCTTGAAGCCGGAAATCTCGCCCCGCACCCGCACGGCCGCGAACCGGCCCTCCACCGTGCGCTTGAGTTCGCCCGAAATCTCGGTGACGGTATAGATCGGCAGGTTGTGGCCACCGCCACCGCTCTCGCCCATATCGGGCAGGCGGGCATCGTCGGCGGCACGGGGGGCGGCACGATCGAGCAGGCTCGGCATGCCTCTGGACCGGTCACGGGACGTCACGGCGATAAGGTCTCCCGGGGGGCGTTGGCGTTGGGGGCGTTGGTGTTCGTCACGGGGTTCCGCGACGGGGGTGTAGGTGTTCGTCACGGGGTTCCGCGACGGGGGCGTTGGTGTTCGTCACGGGGTTCCGCGACGGGGGTGTTGGTGTTCGTCACGGGGTTCCGCGACGGGGGTGTTGGTGTTCGTCACGGGGTTCCGCGACGGGGGTGTTGGTGTTCGTCACGGGGTTCCGCGACGGGCATGGGCCATGATAGAAGCATGAGGCCCGCAGAGGGGCAAGCCGGGGCGGCGGCCGGTCATGATGCGACCGGTCGCGGGCGATCGGCATCAATCCGGCGGAAACAGGCCAACAGGAGCGCGCAATGAAGGTTCTGCTGATCGGATCGGGCGGTCGGGAGCATGCGCTGGCGCGTGCACTGGAAGCCAGCGCCTCCGTGTCTTATCTGTGTGCGGCCCCCGGGAATGCCGGTATCGCCGAGCACGCCGAGATCCTGGACCTGGATCCGGCGGATATGGACGGCATCGCGGCCTTCGCCAAGGCCGAGGGCATCGGCCTGGTGGTGATCGGCCCGGAAGCGCCGCTGGTCGCGGGGCTCGCCGATGTGCTGGAGGCATCGGGCGTGCCTGCTTTCGGCCCGACGGCCGCGGCGGCCGTGCTGGAAGGCTCCAAGGGTTTCACCAAGGATATCTGCCAGCGCTATGGCATCCCCACCGCCGCCTATGGCCGGTTCACCGATGCCGAGGCGGCGAAGGCCTATATCCGCGCCCAGGGCGCGCCGATCGTGGTCAAGGCCGACGGACTCGCCGCCGGCAAGGGCGTGGTGGTGGCGATGACCGAGACCGAGGCGCTGGAGGCCGTCGACGAGATGATGGCCGGCCGCTTCGGCGAGGCCGGCGCGTCACTGGTGATCGAGGAATTCATGGAGGGCGAGGAAGCCAGCCTGTTCGCGCTGTCGGACGGCACCACCGCCATCCTGCTGGGCACGGCCCAGGACCACAAGCGGGTCGGCGAGGGCGATACCGGCCCCAATACCGGCGGCATGGGTGCCTATTCCCCGGCGCCCTGCATGACGCCCGACCTTACCGAACGGGCGATGCGCGAGATCGTGCAGCCCACGGTCGACGCCATGGCGGCCGAGGGCCGGCCCTTCGTCGGCGTGCTCTATGCCGGCCTGATCCTCACAGCCCAGGGCCCGAAGCTGGTGGAATACAATGTCCGCTTCGGCGACCCGGAAACCCAGGTGCTGATGCCCCGGCTGTGGGGCGATCTGGCCCAGATCCTGCTGGCCGCGCGCGATGGCCGCCTGGACCCGTCGATGATCGAGCTGGACCCGCGCACCGCCCTGACCGTGGTGCTGGCCGCCAACGGCTATCCCGGCGACTATGCGAAGGGCGAGGTGATCGGCGGGCTGGATGATGCCGCCGATGCGGCCCCTGAGGTGATCATCTTCCACGCCGGCACCCGGGCCGATGCCGATGGCCGGGTGCTGTCGAACGGTGGCCGGGTTCTGGCCGTGACCGCCCTTGGTGACAGCGTGGCGCAAGCCCGCGACCGCGCCTATGCGGCGGTGGACGCGATCGACTGGCCGGGTGGGTTCTGCCGNTCTGAGATCGCGACATCGGCTGGCGCGCGCTCTGAGATCGCGACATCGGCTGGCGCGCGCTCTGAGATCGCGACATCGGCTGGCGCGCGCTCTGAGATCGCGACATCGGCTGGCGCGCGCTCTGAGATCGCGACATCGGCTGGCGCGCGCTCTGAGATCGCAGGCGTCCTGGCAGGTTCAGCCGGCCCGGGCCGGGTCGGCAACCGGCTTCGTCCGGCGCAGCACGATGCTGATCCGGGTGTTGCGCGGATCGTCGACATTCTGCGGCACCAGCATGTCAGAGGTTCCACGCCCCGATACCTCGCTGATCCGGGCTGCCGGCACGCCGGCCTCGACCAGCAGTTTCTGCGCGACGATCGCCCGCTCCGCAGTCAGCGCCCAGGCATTGGCACGCACACCCTCCTGGCCGGCCAGATAGCCGCGCACCGCCACCTGATTGGGGGCCCCGCGGATGGTGCTGGCGACCAGGGCGAACATCCGCCGCGGCCCCGGATAGGGTTCGATCGCATCCGACGGGAAAACCGGGGTGTCCTCGCGGTCGACGATGTTGATCTCAAGCCCTTCATCGATCACCCGCATGGTCAGATTGCCCGACAGATCGCGGGTCGAGGACTCGGCCGAGATCGCCCTGAGCAGGGTGTCGGCGGCTGCCTCGAAAGACCGGCGCTCCGATGCACCCTGCGCCGCCAGATCGCGCTCGCGGGCACGATCGCGCGCCTCGACCATCCGCTCGGCGGCGTCCTGCACCGCCTGTTCATAGGTCTGGAACGGCTTCGGCGCCTCAAGCTGTTCGCCCGACAGCACCCGCCGCATCGCCTCGGCCGGATCGTTGACCTGCAATTCCTCAGGCGGCGCCTCATCCGACGGATTGGCCGCCGGCCGCTTCGCCATCTCGGGGTTCAGATCCATCGGCGACGGCGGCGGCGTCAGATCGGAGCGTTCGAAAGACGGCATGCTGACACCGCCGGAGCCGACATTGATATCCGGTGTACCCGACTGCATCGTCAGGGTGTGAGAGGCGCCGGCATCGCGGAACACGGTCCATGTCGGGGTGAAATAATCGGCAATACCGCGCAGCTTCTTCTCGTCCAAGGCGTTCAGCAGCCACAGCAGCAGGAAGAAGGCCATCATCGCGGTCACGAAGTCGGCATAGGCCACCTTCCAGGCGCCGCCGTGATGACCGCCGCCCTTGCCCTTCTTGACCTTCTTGATGATCGTCGTGTGGCCGTTCTCTGCCATCGGATCAGGCGCTCCCCTTGGCCTTGTTGATCGCGGCTTCGGTCTCGGCGAAACTCGGCTGCATCACCGTCGGAATATTGGCGCGGCCGACCTCGATCGCCACCTGAAGCGCGTTCTTCGACAGGGTGGAGACGAACACGTCGCGGATCAGCTTGTAGAACCGCGCGTCATTTTCATTGATCTGCTTGATGCGGCTGGCGATGGGGCCGACCATCCCGTATCCAAGGAAGATGCCGAGGAAGGTGCCGACCAGCGCGCTCGCGATCAGCCCGCCCAGAATCGCCGGCGGCTGATCGATCGACGACATGGTCTTCACCACGCCCAGCACCGCCGCCACGATGCCATAGGCCGGCAGGCCGTCGGCAATGGTCTGGAGCGCATGCGACGGCTCCATATGCTCTTCCTCGACCTTCTCAAGCAGATTCTCAAGATAAGATTCCACCTGATGCGGATCCTCATGGCGCATGCTCATGTTGCGCAGCGTATCGCAGATCATGGTGATCGCCAGATGATCGTTCAGGATCTTTGGATACTTCTTGAACAGCGCGCTGTTCTTCGCATCCTCGAAATCATTGAACTTGGTGCCTTCGCGCTGCCGCTTGTACAGCGCCATATACATCAGCCCGATCAGGTCGACATAGTCGGCCTTCTTCCACTTGGCACCCTTGAACGCCTTGCCCAGCCCGCCCAGCGTGTGCTTGATCGCCGTGCCGCTGTTGGCGGTGACGAAGGCGCCCAGCGCGATACCGCCGATGATCATGCCCTCGATCGGCAGCGCTTCTAGAATCACCTCGATATGGCCGCCGGCGATGATGAATCCGCCGAACACCATAACAAGGGTCAGGATGATGCCGATGATCGGACCCATGGGCCGGATGCTCCTGCTGCACTGCGTCAGAGGCTGAGAGATTATCTCAGGCTTTTGAAGAAAATCTTAAGAAGCCGCGACGCCTCGGTCTCGGCGATGCCGCCGAATACCTCAGGGCGATGGTGGCAGGTGGGATGCGAGAAGACACGGGCACCGTGCTCGACACCACCGCCCTTGGGGTCGGCTGCGCCGTAATACAGGCGCCGGATGCGGGCGAACGCGATCGCCTGCGCGCACATGGCGCAGGGTTCCAGCGTCACCCACAGGTCGAGCCCGGTCAGGCGCGGGGTGGCGAGCATACGGGCGGCTGCACGGATTGCCAGAATTTCCGCATGGGCCGTGGGGTCGTGGTCGGTCTCGGTGCGGTTCGATGCCGCGGCCAGGATCTTTCCGGTCACCGGATCGATGATCACAGCCCCCACCGGCACCTCGCCACGGGCCGCCGCCGCGCGCGCCTCCGCCAGCGCGGCCTGCATGGGGCGCAGCGCCGGTGACATCATCAAACCGGTGCCGATCGGCACCGATGGGGCGGAACGTTGCATCGACATGGCAGCCAAGCGAAGCCTGCATGGGGGTTTGCGTCAAGCGGCTCTTGCATCATGGGCCGCAAAGCCCCATGAATTGCCGCCATGGGTATATCCGTTTCCGCATACCGCCCGCTCATCGGCGTCACCCTCGACGTCGAACAGCCCGGCGGCTATTCCAGGTTCCCGTGGTACGCGCTCCGTGTGAACTACATGGATGCGATCGTTGCCGCGGGCGGCCTGCCCGTGGCGTTGCCGCATGAACCGGACCTCGCCGCCCAGATGGTGGCGCGGCTGGACGGGCTGGTGGTGACCGGCGGCGCCTTCGATGTCGATCCGGTGCTGTTCGGCGCCGGCGAGCGCCATGTCACCGTGACCACCAAGGACCGTCGCACCGCCTTTGAACTGGGCGTGGTGCGGACAGCCCTCGATCGCGACATGCCGGTGCTCGGCATCTGCGGCGGGGAACAATTGCTCAATGTCGCACTTGGCGGTAGTCTTATCCAGCATATCCCCGATCGTTTCCCGGAGGCGCTCGCCCATGAGCAGCCCAATCCGCGTAACGAACCGGGACATACGGTCAGCGTCGACCCGGGCACGCTTCTGGCCCGTCTGGTCGGCCGGCAAACCCTGTCCGTCAACAGTGCCCATCACCAGGCCGTCGACCGGATCGCGCCCGGCGCGGTGCGCAATGCCGCAGCCCCCGACGGGGTGATCGAGGGCATTGAGCATCCGGGCTTCCGGTACTGCCTGGGTGTGCAATGGCACCCCGAATTCCTGATCGATACCGGCGATCGCTTGATCTTCGACGGCCTTGTGGCCGCCGCTCTGGAGACCAGATGACCCGCACCAGCCAGACCGAGCCGGACCATGCGCGTGAGCGCGTCGCCCGGGCCATCGCCCGTGCGGGCCTGTGTTCGCGCCGTGATGCCGAACGCCTGATCGTCGACGGCCGCGTTGCCGTCAACGGCCGCCGCATCGACAGCCCGGCGCTCGACGTGTCGCCCGACGATCGGGTGACCGTCGACGGCCGGCCGCTGCCGGCGCGCGAGCCCGTGCGGCTGTTCCTCTATCACAAGCCGCGCGGGTTGATCACCAGCAACCATGATCCCGAGGGGCGCGAGACCGTTTTCGACCGCCTGCCGGCAAGCCTTCCCCGCGTGGTGAGCGTGGGGCGACTGGACTACAATTCCGAGGGGCTGCTTCTGCTCACCAATGACGGCGAACTTGCCCGCCGTCTTGAGAGCCCCGATACCGCATGGCGCCGCCGCTATCGGGTGCGCGTTTACGGCACGCCCGATGGCCAGGCTGTTGACCAGCTGGCGCGCGGCATGACCGTCGAAGGTGTCCGCTATGGCCCGATCGAGGTCGAGGTCGAGCATGAAGGCACCAATGCCTGGCTTTCGGTCGTGCTGACCGAAGGCAAGAACCGTGAAATCAGACGCGTCCTCGAGACCTTGGGACATCCGGTGAGCCGGCTGATCCGCGTCGCCTATGGACCGTTCCAGATCGGCCGCATGCACCCCGGAGAGGTGCGCGAGGTAACCGCCCGCATGCTGAAAGACCAGCTTGGCGCCCTCGCTGAAGGCCTTTATCTGCCAGGGACCGGGCGTGATGCCCCGTCCCGGCGCCCGGCCGCCGCACAAACCGGCGTGCCCGCACATGAAATGACCAAGACGATGACCGACGAGACCAGCAAGCCCGGCCAGACCGAAACGGTCGCGACCCGCACGGTCGCCGAGCCCGGCGATGCGCCCGCCGCCCGTGATGCGGCCCTGCGCGATGACGAGATCCCCTCCGCCCGCTTCACCGGGGAAGACGAGGACGATCTGGAAGACGGTGATGACGAACTCGACGGCGATTTCGATGACGAGATCGACGGCGACGAGATCGACGGCGATGACGATGTCGATGGTGACGAGATCGACGAGGATGATCTGGACGACCTCGATGACGAGGACGTCGAGACCCTGGAAGAGCTGGAAGCGCTGATCGCCCGCGCCGAGGAACTGAACGAGAGCGACGACGACGAGATCGAGGATCTTGGCGATTTCGACGACGACGACGATGATGATGATGATGGCGACGAGGACGAGGATGGCGAGGACGACGAGCTGCTGACGCTTGCCAATCCCGTCGACGCCCCCGAGCCGTCGGCCCGCAACATCCGCGACAAGCGCCGTCTGCGCGAATTGCAGGGCAATGATCGCCCGACCCGCAACATCGCGGTCAACAGCGACCGCCGCGACGACCGTGGCGACCGGCGCCGTGACGACCGCCAGGGTGACAGGCATGAGCCGCCGCGTGGCGGCGACCGGCGCGAGGGCTGGAGCCCGCTGAAGGCCGACGAGCCCGACGAGGAGGTCGATGCGGCCATCGCCGAACAGCGTGCCCGCGAGGCACGCCGTGGCGGCGAACGCGGCGGTTTCGGCGGCGAACGTCGCAGCTTCGGCGCCGAGCGTCCGCAGGGCGATCGTGGCGGCTTCGGCGGCGGTGGCCGCGACAACCGTGGCGGCGATCGCGGCGGCTTCGGTGGCGAGCGTCGCAGCTTCGGTGGCGACCGGCCCCAGGGTGATCGTCCGCAGGGCGGCGGCTTCCGTGGTGGCGACCGTGACAACCGCGGCGGCGATCGTGGCGGTTTCGGTGGCGAACGCCGCAGCTTCGGTGGTGATCGGCCCCAGGGCGATCGTCCGCAGGGCGGCGGCTTCCGTGGTGGCGACCGTGACAATCGCGGCGGCTTCGGCGGCGAGCGGCGCAGCTTCGGTGGCGACCGGCCCCAGGGTGATCGTCCGCAGGGCGGCGGCTTCCGTGGTGGCGACCGTGACAATCGCGGCGGCGACCGTGGCGGCTTCGGCGGCGAGCGGCGCAGCTTCGGTGGCGACCGGCCCCAGGGTGATCGGCCCCAGGGCGGCGGCTTCCGTGGTGGCGACCGTGACAATCGCGGCGGCGGCTTCGGCGGCGAGCGGCGCAGCTTCGGTGGCGACCGGCCCCAGGGTGATCGGCCCCAGGGCGGCGGCTTCCGTGGTGGCGACCGTGACAATCGCGGCGGCGGCTTCGGCGGCGAGCGGCGCAGCTTCGGTGGCGACCGGCCCCAGGGTGATCGGCCCCAGGGCGGCGGCTTCCGTGGTGGCGACCGTGACAATCGCGGCGGCGGCTTCGGCGGCGAGCGGCGCAGCTTCGGTGGCGACCGGCCCCAGGGTGATCGGCCCCAGGGCGGCGGCTTCCGTGGTGGCGACCGTGACAATCGTGGCGGCTTCGGCGGCGAGCGGCGCAGTTTCGGCGGCGACCGTCCCCAGGGCGATCGTCCGCAGGGTGGCGGCTTCCGTGGTGGCGACCGTGACAATCGCGGCGGCGATCGTGGCGGCTTCGGCGGCGAGCGTCGCAGCTTCGGCGGCGACCGGCCTCAGGGCGATCGGCCCCAGGGTGGCGGCTTCCGTGGCGGCGACCGCGACAACCGTGGTGGCGATCGCGGCGGCTTCGGTGGCGAGCGTCGCAGCTTCGGCGGCGACCGGCCTCAGGGCGATCGGCCCCAGGGTGGCGGCGACCGCGACAACCGTGGTGGCGATCGCGGCGGCTTCGGTGGCGAGCGTCGCAGCTTCGGTGGCGACCGGCCCCAGGGTGATCGGCCCCAGGGCGGCGGCTTCCGTGGTGGCGACCGCGACAACCGTGGCGGCGAGCGTCGCAGCTTCGGTGGCGACCGGCCCCAGGGTGATCGGCCCCAGGGCGGCGGCTTCCGTGGTGGCGACCGCGACAACCGTGGCGGCGAGCGTCGCAGCTTCGGTGGCGACCGGCCCCAGGGCGATCGGCCCCAGGGCGGCGGCTTCCGTGGTGGCGACCGCGACAACCGTGGCGGCGATCGCGGCGGCTTCGGCGGCGAGCGTCGCAGCTTCGGTGGCGACCGGCCCCAGGGCGATCGGCCCCAGGGTGGCGGCTTCCGTGGCGGCGACCGCGACAACCGTGGCGGCGATCGCGGCGGCTTCGGCGGCGAGCGTCGCAGCTTCGGTGGCGACCGGCCCCAGGGCGATCGGCCCCAGGGTGGCGGCTTCCGTGGCGGCGACCGCGACAACCGTGGCGGCGATCGCGGCAGCTTCGGCGGCGAGCGTCGCAGCTTCGGTGGCGACCGGCCCCAGGGCGATCGGCCCCAGGGCGGCGGCTTCCGTGGCGGCGACCGCGACAACCGTGGTGGCGATCGCGGCGGCTTCGGCGGCGAGCGTCGCAGCTTCGGTGGCGACCGGCCCCAGGGCGATCGGCCCCAGGGCGGCGGCTTCCGTGGCGGCGACCGCGACAACCGTGGTGGCGATCGCGGCGGCTTCGGCGGCGAGCGTCGCAGCTTCGGTGGCGACCGGCCCCAGGGCGATCGGCCCCAGGGTGGCGGCTTCCGTGGCGGCGACCGCGACAACCGTGGTGGCGATCGCGGCGGCTTCGGCGGCGAGCGTCGCAGCTTCGGTGGCGACCGGCCCCAGGGCGATCGGCCCCAGGGTGGCGGCTTCCGTGGCGGCGACCGTGACAACCGTGGTGGCGATCGCGGCGGCTTCGGCGGCGAGCGGCGCAGCTTCGGTGGCGACCAGCCTCAGGGTGATCGGCCCCAGGGCGATCGGCCTCAGGGCGGCGGCTTCCGTGGCGGCGACCGTGACAACCGCGGCGGGGGCGAGCGCCGCAGCTTCGGCGGCGGCCGGCCTCAGGGCGATCGTCCGCAGGGTGGTGGCTTCCGTGGTGGCGACCGTGACACCCGTGGTGGTGGCGAGCGTCGCAGCTTCGGTGGCAGCCGGCCAGTGAGCGATCGTCCGCAGGGCGGCGCACCGCGCCAGGACCGGCCCTTCGGCGCACCCCGCGGGCGCAAGCCCGAGGGCCATGGCGGCGAGGGCTGATCACCGATGCCGAGGATCGTCGGCGGCCGCCATCGCGGCCGCGCACTCCAGGCGCCTGACGGGCGCGGTCCTGCAAGCCGGGCGGTGATCCGCCCGACATCGGAACGCGCCCGCGAGGCCTTGTTCGATATCCTCGGCCATCGCGATCTGCGGGGCGATGGCGATGCGGTGGTCCGTGATCGCCGCGTCGCCGATCTGTGTTGCGGCATCGGCGCGCTGGGGCTGGAAGCCCTGTCGCGCGGTGCCGCAGCCGCAGTTTTCCTCGACCGCGACCGCCATGCGCTGGACCTTGCCCGCGCCAATGCCGACACGCTGGGGGAAACCCCGCGCTGCCGCTTTGCCTCGGCCGATCTCAGCCGGCCTGAGACGGTGGCCGGGGCGCTGCGCGGCCAGGGTGTGTTCGATCTGGTGATGATCGATCCGCCCTATGACGCACCACAGCTGGTGCCGGCAATCCTGACCGGACTGCTGGCAGCGCGGTCGCTGGCGAGCCCGGCGATCATCACACTTGAGGTGCAGCGGGGCACTCCGGTTGAGCCGGTCAACGGCTACGCCCTGCTCGACCGGCGCCGCTATGGCAAGGCCGATATCCTTATCCTGGGCCATGGCGTTCCCATCGATGCAGACGCGGGCATCGACGAGGATACGGGCATCGACGAAGGCGCTGGCGCCGATACCGACATCGATGCGGAGTCCAGGTCATGATCCTGCGCCGCGTGCTGTTGGCGGGCCTGCTCGCCGTCTCGCTTGCCGCCTGCGACCCCGACGACAATGGCAGTGGCGGCACCAGCGGCCAGGGCGGCATCTCCCGCGACATCGCGGCCGCCCCGCCGGCACCGATGATGTCGAGGACCGCCGGACCAGCGGGCAATGGCATGCAGGCCCCGGAAGCGCCCGCATCGGGTGAAGCCGCGACGGCCGGCCTGGAAGACGGCGCACCGGAAGAACGGCTGGCCTATACCCATGACCGGCGGCTGACCGTCTCGGAACCCGGCAGCCATATCGAGCGTCTGCGCCAGATCTGCCGCGACATGTCGGGCTGCACCATGCTGTCGGTGCGCATCGACGGCCCCGAGATCGGCGGCGCCTTTGAAGCGCGCCTGCCCAAGCCCGGGGTCGAGGTGATGGACGGCTATCTCGCCGGTATCGCCGAGGGCGAGGCGCTGGAACGCCAGACCGCCGCCGAGGATCTGTCGGATCAGGTGGTGGATGTCAGCCGCAGGCTGGCCCTGCTGCGCCAGCATCGCGACCGGCTCCAGGGCCTGTATGAGCGGCCCGACGCCACGCTTGAAGACCTCATCACCCTCAGCCGTGAAATCGCCGACACCCAGACCCGGCTGGAACTGGCCACAGGCGAATATGGCCGGATCGAGAACCGCATCAGCCGCGACCTTTACCGGGTTCAGGTGATGGCACCCGCCACCGGCCCCGGCCTGCTCGACCCGTTCAAGGGGCTGGGCCGCGATCTGGTCGCCGGGCTGATCGACGCCTTCCGCGACGGGTTGAGCCTGCTGGTCTGGCTGATCGGCATGCTGCCCGCCCTGCTGCCGGTGGCGCTGGTGCTGACGTTCCTGGTCCGCTTCATCCGCCGCCGGCGGCGCTGATCACGCCGGCGGCTCAGCCACGTCCCGCCGGCCCGCATACGGCAGAACATCAAGTTCGTCTGCATGCAGGCGAGCGCGGGCGATATCATAATTGGTTTGCATCCGCATCAACGTGTCCATCGACACACCGAACGCCTTCTCGATCCGCAACGCCATCTCGGGCGACAGCTGTGCACGCTGGTTTAAAAGCGCCGAGAGGGCCGGCCGTGTTACGCCAAGCACACGGGCCGCATCCGTTACCGACAGCGACAGCGGCTCCAGAATCTCGCTCTTCAAGAACCCGCCAGGATGACCCGGCATCTTCATACGAATGCCCTGCATCGCGGTCATTGTCATCTCCTGTCGAACGGCGGGCTCTAAACGGACTATACGTCCGCTTTAATGATAATCCTGATAGTCCAGATCGATGATCTCAATCTGGACATGATCCACCTTGAAGGTCAGCCGCCAATTCCGCGTGACATAGAGCGCCCAGCAGCCCTTGCGATCACCAGTCAACAGATGGGCATGCCAATGCGGTATGCTCTTCAGTTCGTCGACATCGCTCATCGCTTCCAGGAACGATATCATGTTCCTCAGCTTGGGTACGACTGCGGGCGGCAGGCCACCGGCGTCGTCTTTATCGATCAAACGACGCAATCCCTTGTGGATAACCGTCCTGATTCTCATCCGCCACAATACCCGCAAAATTCGTTCTGCGTAAAGCGACACTTTACGGATTGAGTGTAGACTGCTCTCGTCCTACCCGCCGGCCCGCGCCGCCCGTTCCACAGCCGCGCACAGATCCTCCGCCAGGTCATCGGCATCCTCAAGGCCGACATAGAGCCGCAGACCCGCGCCTTCCACCGGCGGGCGAGACACCGTGCGGCCCTCACCCGCGATGAACGGCGAGAGCAGGCTGACCGCCCCGCCCCAGCCATAGCCGGGACGGAACAGGGCCAGCCCGCGACCGATGGCCGCGGCATCCGTGGGGGTGCCGCCTTCGACCACGATCGAGAACAGGCTGCCGGCGCCGGTGAAGTCGCGCCGCCAGATTGCGTGGCCGGGATGGGCTTCGATCGCCGGATGCAACAGCCGCAGCCCCGCCGGCACCATGGCCGACATCGCCGCCATCACCCGTCGGATGCTGCGGTCCTGTGCCGCCAGCCGAACCGCCAGGGTCTGACAGGCGACACAGGCCTTCTGGGTGGCATCGGCCGATACCGCCATGCCCTGAAGGGCAGTTTCCTCAAGGACATCTTCATAGAGCGCGCGGTCGTTGGTCAGCACCGCGCCCAGCGACACGCCGGCGATGCCGGCATGCAGCTTGGCCAGCGAGTACAGCACCAGATCGGCGCCATGATCGAACGGCCGGTAATGTTGACCGGCGCTCCAGGTATCGTCGACCAGCAGCCGAATGCCGGCGGCATGAACCGCTGTCGCCAGCGGCGCCAGATCCTCGACCTCGAAGGTGAAGGCGCCCGGGCTTTCCACGCAGACCAGCCGGGTCTCGGGCCGGATCAGCCCGGCAATGCCGGCGCCGATGCCGGGCGGGAAATAATCCACCCCGATGCCGGCCAGGGCCGCGCGCCGGTCCAGATGCCAGCGCAGCGAATAGGTGACGGCGTCCGAGACCAACACCCGCTGACCCGGCTTCACACAGGCCCAGAGGGCGGCGATGAAGGCCGACAGCCCGGCGGGCGTGATCACCGCATGACCGGCGCCGCCGGCCCCCGCCACCATCCGCGCCAGCGCGCCCGATGACGGTGTGCCGACCGCGCCGTAATAGAAGCCGTCGAAAGGGTCATGGCCCTGGCGGCTGAGACTGTCGCGGTCGACCGGCGCCATGGCGTCGATATCGGCGAACAGCACCGTGGTGGCCTCGGTCACCGGTGGCACCGGCGTTTCCACGCAGCCCAGCGGGAACCGGGCGCCCTGAGCGATGCGGGTGTTCTGGCGCCATCGAGACAGAGGTATCGACGGCGGCATCGGTCGACCGCCACTGCCGCCGTCTGTCCGGTCCCCCCCACTCACGACGCCATCCGTCCGCCGACCGGCACACGACGCACCGCATCGGCCGCAGCCACCACCTCGGCCACCTCGTCCAGACGCGGGCGCCCGGCATGGGGCAGCGGATAGCGCAGCGACGCCTCGCCGAAATTGTGGAACAGGTCCAGATACGGACCTTCAGGGGTTCCCCAGTCGACATAGTCATAGCCAGCACCGCCATCCGCGCCACAGAGCGGGTGCTGCACCGCCCAGTTCAGGCTGATCGGATCGGGCACGCCATGGCTGCGGCGGAAACGGTCGAGCCGGTCGAGCAGCGCCAGCCGGCTGTCATGACGTTCCCCCAGCCCGAACAGGACAGCACAGCCGCAATCGATGCCGGCGGCGCCCAGAATGTCGAAGGCCTGATGCATCCGGTCGGTCCAGGACGACCGCTTGCGGCCGACATCCTTGCTCATCCCCCCGATCTCCTCCGGCGACAACGTTTCCACACCGATGAAGACATAGGATAGGCCGGCACGGGCCAGCCGCGCCACCTCGGCAGGTCGCGCCAGAATCTGGTCGATGGTCAGCTGGCCACCGAAGCGGATATCGACGGGCTGGCGTTCCATCAGGGTGCAGAACCCGTCGATCAGCCGATTGGCGCCGCCCAGCAACACCGAATCCTCGCAGAACGCGCTGGCGCAGCACCCGGGCCAGTCTTCGGCGATGGTGACGGCGGCATCGCGCAACTGTCGATACAACCGGTCGCCGCTGTTGGCAAGGTCGCGCACCCCGCCGGTGGCCGAGGCACGCTCGGAACAGAACCCGCAGTCATACACGCAGCCTCGGCCGATATCACTGAACACATGGGCGGTCATACGCCCGCCGAACACACCGAACGCCCCACCCACGCCGAACATCCGCGATGGCGCGGGCAGCGCCGCGTAATCCATCGGCGCCGCCTGCGACACCAGATAGCCGGGCCGTCCCCGGTCGTTCAGCCCCAGGATCCAGTCGCCCGGGGTGGCGGACTCGACCTCGCCGAACAGCGCCGCCGGATGCAACCCTCGCGACATGGCCGCATCCACCGCCCGGCCCAGCGCCGCGATCAGATATTCGCCATCCCCCATGGCCACGGCATCGAACACCGGCGGGATACGACCGGCATGGATCAGGTCCAGAGGTGCCGCCACATGGCGACGCAGCGCCGAGGACTGGCGGGTCTGGACATCGGCCAGCCACACCGTTTCGCCGGCATGACGACCGCCCAGCACGATTGCCACCCGGTCGCCCAGCATGTCACGAGCAATGCCGGCACAGGCGATGGCACCCGGCAGGCACAGCGACATGGCGCCGATCAGCAGCAGGTTCGGCTGCTCACGGGCAAGAAGGGCGCGGAACGCCGCCATGTCGTCCATGGAATACATCAGCAGCGTGGCGGCGCGCGCGGCCGAACGGCTGGCGCGGGCGTCACCACCCGCCCAGTTCGAGCGGCCCCACGGCCCAATGCCGGATGCCGCCTCGGCGGCAGCAACCCGGCAGGCATTATACAGACTGGCAGCGTCGCGGCTGTTGAGCGCGCGCTGATCCTTCACACCCGCCACCCAGTCGGGGGCGGAAACGGCAACGGCCCTGATGGTCATGATCGGTCCCGGTCAATGCTGGCACGCACCGGCCCACCTCAACCGACGGCCCGGCACAGTCCGCTTGTCGAACCGATGATGCGGCGCGACAGGCGGTCCGCAATGGCGCCTATCGACGCCAAGGGCCGCTATTTGAAGTAGAATATCGAACGGATTGCGAAACCTAATGACCGGAATGTCTAACGCATCCGCGTTATGGTCAATATGTTCACCAATATAAAACGCGAAAGTTACGTCCTGAATCAGCGGGATTCTGTCCATTTTATCAACCAATGATTGTTTTTTGCATCAATCGAGAGGCGGAAGCGCGATCCAGGCAATGATCGTGGACTGAAACAGGCGGTTGAAATTGTCGTCCGACACCAGAACCAGGGTCTTACGGCCATCGGGAAGGTCCGGCCCGAATGCCATGCCTTCCCAGTTGTCGGCGCGCAGGCCCGCGCCGATCAGATCCCCGATCAGTCGCTTCGACGCGGCGCGATACCGCCTGTTCTTCAGGTTGTCGATGGCCAGCACGTCATCCGCGCCAGCGGGATCGGCCAGATACAACCGGATCCGGACACCATAGGCCTTCAGAAACGCCCGCTCCAAAACCAGATAGCGGCCATCATCCAGCAGCAGCATCGACACCGCGCCATTGGCATTGATGCCGCCGGGCGCGCCGTCCGCCCCCGGGTCAGGAAACGGATCCAGCCGATAGACATGGGCCCCGATCGGCCGGCCGCTATCCAGATCGAAGCGCATCACCCGCACCGGTATGCCGGTGCGGCCATTCTCGTCGGTCATCTCCTGCATCAGCACGTCTTCGGGCATGGCCACCGCCTGACGGCCATCCTTCGTGACGTCGATCGCCTCGAACGCCTTGTTCGGCCGCATGCCGCGCCCCGACCAGCCCCTGGGCTTATCGGGCCGGAAATAGTCGGGCAGGACCATCTGACGCAGCAGCGTGCCATCCGCGTCGCTCAGATACAGGGCCGCCGGCACGCCGTCCCAGATCCGCCCTTCCGACGACCATAGCCGGTCGCCACTGCCCGGCACGATACGCAGCGCCTCGCCGTCGATCGTCACCGGTGGGGTCATGCCGTCTACGGCACCAGTCACCAGCGGCAGCCAGTCCCTTGCCCCGATACGGAAGCGCCGCCGCTCCAGATCGAAGTCGATCGCCATGGTCAGAAGCCGGGGCGGACCATACTCACCGCGATCATCACTGATCAGCACATAGCCGCCATCGCCGTCGGCGGCAATTTCGGACAAGCCGCCCATGGGAATGCCACGCGGCCCGTCATCCGGTCGCAACACCCGGTCGTCCAGCAGCGCCACGCCGCCGGCATCGGCAACGTCGTACACCGCCGGCACAGCGCAGCCGGTGGTCAGCGGCAGCAGCAGCATCGCTGCCAGCAGCCCGCCCCGCAGCCGTGTCAGCATTGGCGGCATCCTGTGCGATCCACTCCGCTCACCGCCGCCCGAACAGCCGCTCGATGGCGCCGCGATCCAGCGACACCCAGGTCGGCCGGCCATGATTGCACTGGCCGGAATGGGGCGTGATCTCCATCTCGCGCAGCAGGGCATTCATTTCAGGCACCGACAGCGTGCGGCCGGCCCGGACACTGCCATGGCAGGCCATGGTGGAACACACCGCCTCCAGCCGGTCGGCCAGCGCCAGGGCGTCGTCATATTCGGCGATCTCGTCGGCCAGATCGCGGATCAGGCCGCGCGCATCCACCCGCCCCAGAAGCGCCGGCACGCCCCGCACCAGCACCGCCCCCGGCCCGAAAGCCTCGATGTCCAACCCCATGCGGGCCAGTTCGGGCGCCCGCCGGACCAGCGCATCGGCCGCAGCCTCGTCCAGATCCACCACCTCGGGCAGCAGCAGGCCTTGCGAGGGCACGCCGGCCTCCGCCATGTGGCGCTTCATGCGTTCATAGACCAGCCGTTCATGGGCGGCATGCTGATCCACCACCACCAGCCCATGATCGGTCTCGGCCAGAATATAGGTATCGTGCAGTTGGGCCAGCGCCGCACCCAGCGGATGGGCGCGCAAAGTCGCATCCACCGGGCCGGCGGCGGCCGGTGCGGCCCCGCGCGCGGCCGGCGGTGCCAGCGGGTCGCGGTCCATGCCCGGCGTCGGCGGATCGGCAAGTCCCTGATCATCGACTGATGGCGGTGCCCAGAAGGCCGTGGCCCTGCCGGCTGCGGCAGTGCTCAGCCGTGGCGGCAGGATGCCGGCGGCGGCCTGTCGGGCGGCGGCCCATAGCGACGCCTGATCCCCCCCGCCTGTGGACAGATCTGTGGGCGACCCTGTGGATGACCCTGTTGGCAAACCTGTGGATGAGCCGAAGGGCAGATTGGCGCGGTTGGCGGTGCCAAGACCACCGATGCCGCCCAAGGCTGTCGCCGCCCGGTGGCCGGCCTCGGCCAGCGCATGGCGCAGCGCTCCGATGATCAGCCCACGTACCAGTTGCGGCTCACGGAACCGCACCTCGGCTTTGGCCGGATGCACGTTCACATCCACCAGCGCCGACGGCACGGTCAGAAACAGCGCCACCATCGGATGCCGGTCGCGGGCCAGCAGATCCTGATAGGCGGCGCGGACCACCCCCTGCATCAACCGGTCGCGGACCGGCCGGCCATTGACGAACAGATATTGGTGCTGGGCGGTGCCGCGGTTCAGGGTCGGCAGCCCGGCATGGCCGTCCAGGCAGATCAGGTCGCGCTCGGCCTCGATCTCCAAGGCATTCTCGGCGAAGTCGCGGCCCATGATCCGGGCCAGCCGGGCCAGTCGCGCCGCGGCGCCAAGTCCCGCCTCAGGGCGGAAGGCGAAGATCCGCCGCTCGCCATCGGTCAGGCTGAAGCCGATTTCCGGATAGGCCATCGCCAGCCGGCGCAGCGTATCGGCCACCGCCTGGGTCTCGGCGCGTTCCGATTTGAGGAATTTCAGCCGTGCCGGGGTGGCATAGAACAGGTCGCGGACCTCGACACGGGTGCCGACCGGCCCCGCGGCCGGCCGGGTCTGACCCTTCAGCCCGCCTTCGACGGCGATCTCCACTGCCGCATCGGCGCCCTTGCGCCGGCTGGTGATCTTCAGCCGGCTGACCGCGCCGATCGATGGCAAGGCCTCGCCCCGGAAGCCCAGCGTGTCGATCTCGACCAGGGTGTCATCGGCCAGCTTCGAGGTGGCATGGCGATCGACGGCAAGCTCCAGATCCTCACCGTCCATGCCGATGCCATCATCGCTGACCGCGATCAGGCTGCGGCCGCCACCACCCAGTGCCACCTCGATCTGGGTGGCGCCGGCATCGATGGCGTTCTCGACCAGTTCCTTCACCGCAGCCGCCGGCCGTTCCACCACCTCGCCGGCGGCGATGCGGTTGACCAGCGTCTCGGGCAGGCGGCGGATCTGTGACATGACCGGCTCGCCGCCGCCTCAGCCCAGGGCCGCGAGGTATTCGCGGGTCAGGATCTTGCCCTTTTCCACCGCCGGCTGATCGAACGGATCGACCGCCAGCAGGTCGGCCAGCAGGATGGTCTCCAGCATCGCATTCATCATCAGCGCGCCGATGGTGCGGGCATCCACCGCATCCAGCCGCATGCAGATCGTCGGGCGGCCCTCGGCGATCAGCGACGATGCGGTCGCCCGCGCCTCGGCCGCGATCAGGTCACCCAGGCTGCGGCCCGACAGATAGTCGACGCCGTAACGAGCCGCGGCCTCGGGGCGGATCCGCCAGGCCGGGTTCTGTTCCGCCGGCGGCTCGATCACCGTCACCAGCTTGTCGCGGGGACCATCCAGATATAGCTGAAGCTGGCTGTGCTGGTCGGTGGCGCCACGGGCGAAGACCGGCGCCAGCCCGATGCCCTGCTTGCCCAGGCTTTCGCCCACCAGTTGCCGCCACCATTCACCGAACCGCGCCAGCCGGTCGACATAGCCGAACTGAACCGCCTGTGACACGCCGTGATGGCGCATCAGCCCCGCCGCGACCACGGCACCCATCGCCGCCGGGATGCCGGTCGGATCGCCACCGGCAAAGGCCTGCTCCAGCACCGCTGCCGCCCCTTCGCGCACGGCCACCGCATCCACGCCGCCCAGCATTGCCGGCATCAACCCCACCAGCGACAGCACCGAGAACCGGCCCCCGACATCCGGGTCGTGGTCGAAGGTCTCGACGCCGTAATCATTGGCGATCTGGCGCAGCGGCGAGTTGCCGGGTTCGGCGATCACCACCAGCCGCGCCGCGGTTTGGTCGCGGCCGATCGCGGCTTCCATCCGGTCCAGGATCAGCAGCAGCTGGGCCACAGTTTCCACCGTCCCACCCGATTTCGAGACGGCCAGCAACCGGGTGCCGGTCCAGTCCAGCCCGTCGATCAGCCGCCGGAAGCTCACCGGGTCGACATTGTCGGGGGTGTGGATGCGCGGCCCCTGATCGGCCGGATCCCGCAATTCCAGCAGCGCCTGAGCACCAAGGCTGGACCCGCCGATGCCCAGCACCAGAACGTCGCCTGCCTCCTGTCGCCAGCGCGCCACCACCGGCGCCAGCGCCGCCAGATCATCGCGGGCGGCGGGCAGGTTCAGCAGCGGCAGGGTGCCGTCCGCCTGCCAGCCATGCAGACGGTCCAGCGCCTGACGGGTCTGATCGAGAAGCGCGCTCCGGTCCGATGACGGGTCGGCCGGGCATCCGGCGAAGTCGATGGTGAACGGCAGTGTGTTGGGCATGATGCGGGTGTCTTGTCCTTGGGACATCATTGACGGCGGAAGATCGGCCAGGCGCGAACGGTCAATGCGACGTGGACGATGCCCCGGATGACGGAGGGGCATCAGATGGTGGCGAGGCCACGGCGGCATGTCCGGCCTCGGCCGGGGCCGGCTGCCCCACCATCACCACCGCCAGACGATCGGTATCGAGCAGACGTGCGGCCACCCGTTTCACATCTTCAGCGGTCACCGCCTCGATCAGCGCGCTGCGGTTGTCGAGATAGGCCGGCGGCAGGTTATGGATCTGCATCGTCACCAGCAGCCCGGCAACGGCCCCGCTGCCATCCAGGCTGAGCGGGAAGGAACCGGTGAGAAATTTCTTGGCACCGGCGAGCTCGGCCTCAGTCGGGCCTTCGGCGACGAAGCGGCTGATCTGCTCGCGGATCACCTGCACCGTTTCGCGCGCGCGGTCGTTGCGGGTGGCGGCATAGCCATAGATCAGCCCGGCACGGTCCAGCGGGAACAGTGTGGTGCCGACGCTGTAAGCCAGGCCCCGCGCCTCGCGGACCTCCTTGAACAGCCGCGCCGTGAAGCTGCCGCCGCCCAGAATATGGTTCATCACGAAGGCCGGAAACCAGTCGGGGTCGTTGCGGCGAATACCCGGCAGCGCGAAGGTGATCACGGTCTGCGGGATCGGCCGGTCGACGACGGTCTCGCCGAAGAAGGCCGGCTCCACCGGCCGGGTCATCACGTCACCCTCGCCCGCCGGTAGAGCGGCGAAGGCCCGATCGACCACCTGACCCGCAGCCTCGGGCGTGATGTCACCCACGACGCCCACTGTCAGCCGCGCGCGGGTGAACTGTGCGCCGGCATAGGCCATCAGATCGTCGCGCTGGATGGCGCTCATGGTTTCGGGGGTGCCCTCGTCCGGGCGGCCATAGGGATCGGCCGGGAACAGGCCCTCCAGCAGGCTGCGTGAGGCGATGACCTGCGGGTTTTCGGCATCCCGCGCCAGCCCGACCAGCAATTGCTGGCGATCGCGTTCCATCGCCTCGGCATCGAATCGCGGCCGGGTCAGGGCCAACCCGACCAGGTCGGCCGCATCCGGCGCCACGGTGGCCAGGCTGCGGAAACTCCCCGAAAACCGGTCGCGGCTGACATTGGTGGAAAACTCAACCGCCCGCGCCGCCAGCGCGTCCTGAAAGGCCGGGCCATCCATATCGCCCGCGCCCTCGACCAGCAGGCCCGATGCCAGGGTCGCCGCACCGGCCCTGGCCGCAGGCTCCAGCGCCGTGCCGCCCTTGAAGGCGAAATCGACCGTGACCACCGGCAGCTCCTGCACCTGTACCAGCCAGAAGGGAATGCCCTCCGGGCTCTTCAGGGTGCGGATTTCCAGCGCATGCGCCGGCATTGAACCGCTTGCCACCATCAAAGCCACCAGGGCGATGGCTGGAATGATACGGGCAATCCACAGCGCCCGCCCGTGACGAAACGCTGACATGTAAAGCGCGGCGATCAATGGACGGTTCCTTCGCTGGACGGCGCGGCACTGGCCGCGGAGGCCACCGCCGGCGCCGGATCGTCGACCCCCAGACCTTCGGGCAGCAGGATGCCGGTGGCGGTGCCGGCGGGCGGCGCCATCACCGCGCGCGCGGCCTCAAGCCCCTGTTCGCCGGTGATGGCGGCGATCCGCTCCGGCCAGGTTTCCAGCCGGTCCAGCGTCTCGCCGGTGGCCAAAGCGCGCCCCACCAGATTGGCGGTCGACGACACGCTGTCGCGGGCATAGACCGCGTCGGCCAGCATCCGGGTGCGGGCGCGTTCCAGCACATCGGCGGGCACGCCGTCCTTCAGCAGATCGGCCACCGCCGCCTCGACGGCCGCTTCCAGCGCCGCCACCGACACGCCCGGTGCCGGCGCCGCATAGATCATCACCTGGCCTTCGTCGCGGGCGCCGGAATAGAACGCGCCAGCCTGAACCGCCACGCCCTCGGCCACCACCAGCCGGCGGTAGAGCGGCGAATTCGACCCGCCACCCATCGCAAACAGGAACAGGTCCAGCGCTTCCTCGCGGTCGTGGCCGAAACTCTCGGCCACGGGCACCAGCCACGACCGGCGCCAGGTCGGCGAGGCCACCCCGGCCTCGGCCAGCACCAGCCGCCGGTCGCCGATCAGCGGTGCCGGCGCCGGGCGAAGCCGATGAGCCTCGATCGCCCGGGCATCATTGGCAACACCGACCTCCGCGCCGGCACCGGGTGCCGCATCGTCGGGAGCGGGGCCGTCATTCGCCACCCGGCCATAGGTCGCCTCGGCCAGCTTGAACACGTCTGCGGCCTGAACGTCGCCTGCCACCACCACGATGGCAGCCGATGGCCGGTAATGGGCCTTATAGAAGGCCAGCGCGTCGTCACGGGTCAGCGTCGGCAGTTCCGCGCTCCAGCCGATCACCGGCCGGCCATAGGGATGGCCGCCATAGAGCATGGCGCGATAGGCTTCCGAAAACCGCGCCTGCGGGTCGTTGTCGGTGCGGCTGCGGCGTTCTTCGATCACCACCTGAAGCTCGGTCCGGGTGTCTTCCGGCGTCAGCTTCAACCCGGTCATCCGGTCGGCTTCCAGGCGCATCACCAGATCCAGCCGGTCGGCGGCGATGTTCTGATAATAGGCGGTGAAATCATACGAGGTGAAGGCGTTGTCACGACCGCCATTCTCGGCGATCAGCCGCGAGAACTCGTCGCCCGCCACCTGATCGGTGCCCTTGAACATCAGATGTTCCAGGAAATGGGCGATGCCGGACCGGCGCGGCGGTTCGTCGGCGCTGCCCACCCGATACCACACCATATGCGACACGACCGGCATGCGATGGTCCTCAACCACCACGACCTGAAGGCCGTTGTCGAGTATGCGCGTCCGAGCGCCCAGAAGCGGGGTGGCGGCCTTGGCGGCGGCGGTCGCCGTCGCGGCCGCCACCGATGGCGGCGGCACGGCCGCGGGTGACGCGGCGGCTGGCTGAGCGGCGGATGGCTGGGCGGCAGCCAGCGGCGCGGCCAGGCCGGTCGCCATCAGCATCATCAGGCCCGCAGACGCGGCGAACAGCGGCGCGGTCCGCCGCCCGCGGCGGCGGGGACGCTCGGCGGGGGGTAGTGACGCAGGCAAGCGTCGTCTCCTCGTTGATCGGCCGGCCGGGTGGCATGCGGCCGCATCAAAGGATGGGCCGGTGCGGCGGCCGGCGCAACCCCCCGCCGCCGGGTGCCCGGTTATGTCATAGCCACCGGATGGCCGGCGGCGGCCGCACCGCCGGCCGATGCCGGGCTCAGAAAATGCCTTCCAGCAGACCACGACGCTTGCGCTCGATGATCGGGCTCTCACCATCGGTCGCCGCGCGACCCACCGCCTGATTGCTCTGCAGGCGGCGCTGCTCGGCGCCGGCATCGATCACCGTGCCCGGCTCCGGCTGCTCCTGCCAGAACAGCAGGCTGTTGACAAAGCTGTCGCTGGCCTCGACCAGCTGGGTGTTTTCCTGCGCGATCGTCGACCGGATGCCGGGATCGGCGCGGTCGGCGCCGGTTGCGGCCAGCACCGCCTGCTCGATCTCGCTGCCGCCGGTGGGGGCCGTGCCGGGCACGGCATTGCCAGTCAGGGCCGCGCGCGCGGTCTGGGCCGGCGTCTGCTCCTGCGGGCGGGCCATGCCGGGCTCCGGCGGGCGCAGGTCGTAATTGGGCGGCAGCACAAGCGGTGCACGGGGGACGACGGCGAATTCGTCGGGTGCACGCTTGTTCAGCCCCAGGGTCTCGCGCGCCGTATCGCAGGCGGCGAGGCCGACGCTCAGGATCGCGATCACCGACAGCGCGGTCAGGCGGCTCATGCGGTCTGCTCCCTCATCCCGTCGGCCGGCACCGGAATGGCGCGGCCCGAACGGCTACCAATGACATGTCGACATCACCCGGGCGGGCGGTGTCAGGACCGGGCCTGCTCTGATGGATCGCGGCCGAACAGGCCGTCGATCAGCAGCAGGACGACGCCGAGCGTGATGCCGGCATCGGCGATATTGAAGGCCGGGTAGTGCCAGCCGGCATAGTGAAGATCGAGGAAATCGACCACCGCGCCGATCCGGACCCGGTCGAGCGCATTGCCGATCGCACCGCCCGCCACCAGGCCCAGCCCCAGCGCGGTCCAGGCCCGTTCACCCCGCCAGCCCCAGCGGATCAGCACCAGGGCAACCACCGCTGCCAGAACTGTCAGCCCCCAGCGCGCCAGTTCACCATGCTGTGCCAACATACCGAAACTGACGCCGCGATTGAACACCAGGATCAGGTTGAAAAAGAAGGTCACCACCACGCCGTCGCCCGGCATGTCGAAGGCGGCCAGCACCACCTGCTTGGTAATCTGATCGGCCACCAGAACACCGATGAAGCCGATCAGCAGCATGCGACGGCTGCGGGCCCGCATCGTCTGATGGTCCAGACCGCCCACCGGTGACGCCGGCCGGTGGTCAGCCATGAGACACCGCATCCGCACAGCGCCCGCACAGGGCGGGATGGTCGGCATTCACGCCCACATCCGGCAGCACCTGCCAGCAGCGGGCGCATTTCTCGCCGGCGGCACGCCCCACGACCACGGCGACGCCGGGCACATCCTCCATCCGGAAGGCGTCGGCCGGGGCCTCGCCCGCGCCGGTGGCAAGCGTCGCCGCCGAGGTGATCGACAGCTCGGCCACATCCAGCCCGTCGAAGGCATGGGCATGTTCGGGCGCCAGCCACACGGTCGGATGCGCCTCAAGGCTGGCGCGAATCCGCTTCTCGCGACGCTCGACCTCGATCGCCCCGGTGATCACCCGGCGGATCTGGCGCACCCGGCGCCAGCGATCGGCCAGGGCGTCATTGCGCCAGGCCTCGACCGTGTCGGGAAACACCCGGCGGTGCACGCTTTCACCTTCGGGGGCCATCCCCTCGGGGAAGCGGGCAAGCCAGGCTTCCTCGGCGGTGAACACCAGGATCGGCGCCGCCCACACCGTCAGCCGGTCGAACAGCAGATCCATGACCGTGCGGGTCGCGCGCCGCCGGATGCTGTCGGGCGCGTCGCAATACAGCACGTCCTTACGGACGTCGAAATAGAACGCCGACAGGTCGACCGCGCAGAAATTGTGCAACAGGGTCGCCATGGTATGGAAGTCATAGGCCGCGATCGCCTTGCGGATCTGCACGTCCAACTCCCACAGCCGGTGCAGCACGAAGCGCTCCAGCTCGGGCATCTGGTCGAGGTCGAGCCGTTCAGCATCCGAGAAGCCGTCGAGCGCGCCCAGCAGATAGCGGAAGGTGTTGCGCAGCCGGCGATAGGCATCGGCCTGCGACGACAGGATGTCCTTGGAAATCCGCACGTCCTGCGAATAATCCGCCGACACCACCCACAGCCGCAGGATATCGGCGCCGTACTGCTCGATCACCTGCTGCGGCGCGATGACGTTGCCGACCGATTTCGACATCTTGCGGCCTTCGCCGTCGAGCACGAAACCGTGGGTGAGCACCGCTTCATACGGGGCCGTGCCGCGAGTGCCGCAGGCTTCGAGCAGCGACGACTGGAACCAGCCGCGATGCTGGTCCGAGCCTTCCAGATACAGCGAGGCCGGCCATTTCAGATCGTTGCGGCCTTCCAGGGTGAAGGCATGCGACGAGCCGCTGTCGAACCAGACATCCAGGATGTCGGTGACCTGCTCGTAATCGGCCGGGTCGCGGCCGGCGCCCAGGAATTCGGCGGGGTCGCGGGTGTACCAGGCCTCGGCACCTTCTTGCGCCACGGCGACCGCGATCCGGTCCAGAACCTCGGGATCGCGCAGCGGTTCGCCGGTCGCCTTATCGACGAAGACCGTGATCGGCACGCCCCAGGCACGCTGACGCGACACCAGCCAGTCGGGCCGGCTCTCGACCATCGAGCGGATGCGGTTGCGGCCGGTCTCGGGCACCCAGCGCACCCGGTCGATCGCCGCCAGCGCCTTCTCGCGCAGCTTCGACTGCTCCATCGAGATGAACCACTGGCGGGTGGCGCGGAAAATGACCGGCGCCTTCGACCGCCAGGAATGCGGATAGCTGTGGCGCAGCTTGCCGCGCGTCAGCAGCGCGCCGGCATCGGCCAGCGCCTGACACATCCGGTCGTCGACCTTGAACACATGGTCGCCCGCGAAGATCGGCACGCTCTCGGTATAGATGCCGTCCTCGGCCACCGTGTCCGGCACCTCAAGCCCGAAGGTCCGGCCCAGGATGAAGTCTTCCTCGCCATGGCCGGGGGCGGTGTGAACCAGACCGGTGCCCTGCTCGGTCGTCACATGGTCGCCGGGCAGCAGCGGCACGTCGAAATCATAGCCCTGGCCACGGAACGGATGGGCGCAGACCGCACCTTCGAACGCCGTGCCCTTGAAGGTCGCCACCACCTCATGTGCGGTGATGCCGGCATCGGCCAGCACGGCCGGGGCCAGCGCCTCGGCCAGCACCAGCACCTCGCCCACGCGTGCCAGCGACCCTTCACCAACCGCCGTCGGCCGGATCGCCACATAGTCCAGCTCGGGGCCATAGGCGACGGCGCGGTTGCCGGGAATGGTCCAGGGGGTGGTGGTCCAGATCAGCACCGACGCCCCCGAGAGCGCCGGATGACTGGCGGTCACCACCGGGAAGCGCACCGTGATCGTGGTCGAGGTCTTGTCGTGATACTCGATCTCGGCCTCGGCGAGGGCTGTCTTCTCAACCGGCGACCACATCACCGCCTGCGGCCCGCGATAAAGCTGGCCGGTCAGCAGGAACTTGCCGAGTTCGCGCACGATCTGCGCCTCGGCATCGAAGGTCATGGTGAGATAGGGCCGCTCCCAGTCGCCCAGCACGCCCAGGCGTTTGAATTCGGCGCGCTGCACATCGATCCAGTGGCTGGCGAACTCGCGGCACTCGCGGCGGAATTCCACCAGCGGCACCTCGTCCTTGTTCAGCCCCTTCTCGCGATAGCGCTTCTCGATCTCCCATTCGATCGGTAGACCGTGGCAGTCCCAGCCCGGCACATAGGGCGCGTCATGGCCCTGCATCTGCTGGCAGCGGCTGATCACGTCCTTCAGAATCTTGTTCAGCGCATGGCCGATATGAAGATGGCCATTGGCATAGGGCGGGCCGTCATGAAGCACGAAACGCTCGCGCCCCTCGCCATCCGCACGCAGCCGGGCATACAGATCCTGGCCGGACCAGCGGTCGAGCAGGCCCGGCTCGTTGGCCGGCAGGTTGCCACGCATCGGGAAACGGGTCTGGGGCAGAAAAACCGAGGCTTTGTAGTCCACGCTCATCGAGGTCCGGCCCTTCCGGGCTTGAAGGTCAGAGGGAAACGCGACAGGAAAACGCGATGGGTCGGCTGCCCGGCCACTGAAGGTCAGGCGGCGCGCATCATGCCACGGGCGGCGGCGCAGGCATAGCACGACCGGCGCATGGCCGCCCGCACCATCAGCCATAGCGCCGGTCGGCGGCATCGGCGAGCAGGCCGCGGGCGCGCTCGCTGTCGGCGGCGATCTGGGCCTTCAGCGCCTCGATCCCGTCGAAACGGCGTTCAGCGCGGATCCGCTCGATGAAGGCGATTTCGACCTGCCGGCCATACAAATCGCCGGCGAAATCGAACAGATGCGCCTCCAGCAGCAGGTCGCGTTTGTCGAATGTGGGCCTGCGGCCGAAATTGGCGACACCGTCATAGCGCCCGCCCGGCAGGGCCACGCCGCCGGCGCCCCGCCCCGCTGCCACATGGGCGCGGATCGCATAAACCCCGGTCGCCGGCTCGACATAGCGGCCGATGGCGATGTTGGCGGTGGGAAAGCCGATGGTGCGGCCGCGCCGGTCGCCGCCGCGCACCCGGCCGGTCACCGACCAGGGCCGGCCCAGCAACTGGCCGGCGCGGATCATGTCGCCATCGGCGATCGCCTGGCGGATCGCGGTCGACGAGAACACGGTGTCGCCCAGCGATCGCGGCTCCACCACCGACAGGCCGAAGCCATGGCGCTGGGCCGCCTGTTCCAGCAGCTTGGCATCGCCGCCACGGCCGCGACCGAACACGAAATCATGGCCGATCGCCAGATGCGCCACGCGCAGGCCGCGCAGCAGCACCCGATCGATGAAATCCTCGGCCGGCATCGCCGCCAGCGCCTTGCTGAAGCGCAGCATGAACACGGCGGGAATGGCCTCCGCCGCCAGCACCCGCAGCTTGTCAGACGGGGTCTGCAGGCGACCGGGGGCGCGATCGGGCTGCAGCACCTGGCGGGGATGGGGCTCGAAGGTCAGCACCGCCGGGCGCGTGCCCAGCCGGCGCGCCGCCGATGCGGCGGCCCCGATCACCGCGCGATGGCCGCAATGCACGCCATCGAAATTCCCCAGGGCCACAGACAGCCCCCGTGCCTCTGCCGGCAGGCCGTCGAAACGTCGATAGAGCCGCATGCACCGTCCATTGTCTGGCCCCCGAAGCCGCGGCGGTCGCCCCTCGGGTTACGTGGGGCATCCGCCGCGCCCGGCGGGCGCGGTGGGGTCTCGGGCGGAACGCCGGTTACGCCGCCCCGCTGTGCCACGCCGCCGCCTGCTGCACGGCAAGGCCGGCAGCACAATGAAGCCGGCAGGTCAGCCGGCGGCGGCGAGCGCCGCCGGGCGAGCCGGCACCATCACCTTGGTGATACCGTCGACAACCAGGGTGTCGCCAACCCGGCATTCCGTGGCCAGCACCGCACGCCGGCGTGCGGTGTCGACCTCTTGCACCCGCACCAGGGCGGTCACCGTGTCGCCGATCCGCACCGGGGCGCGATACCGGAAACTCTGGTCGACCAAGATGGCGCCGGGCCCGGGCAGTCTGGTTCCCAGCACCGCGGAAATCAAGCTCGTGGTGAAGGCGCCATGGGCGATGCGGCCCTTGAACGGCGTGGTCTTCGCAAAGGCCTCGTCCAGATGGACGGGATTGTGGTCGCCCGACAGATCGGCGAAGGCGCGCACGTCCTGATCGGTGATGGTGTGGGTGATCGTGGCATCCATGCCCACGGTCATGTCTTCGATGCAGAGGCCGCTGATCGCGGTCATGGGGCCTGACCTTTCCATTCCGTCGCCCGCGCCTGGTCCGTCACGGCCGGCGCCGATTTTTATGTGCGCTGCACTATAGACAGAACCGCAGGCCGGAGCAAGATCAACAGCCGTGAGCAATCCGGGTCGCGCATCATTTACAACCAAGATGCCCGTTTTTATGCCCTGTTAATTTCCAAAAAATAGCCCTATGTGAAATTATCCTCCGGATGCCGGCTCCCGCGCGAGAAACCGCCGGATCGCCGCCTCCACCTCGTCGGGGGCTTCATGGGCGATCCAATGGGTTGCATGCTGCACCCGCTCAATCGTCAGATTCGGCACCCAGATCTCCAGCCCCTCGATCAGGCCGGGCACCAGCGCCGTATCGCCCAGCCCCCAGATCACCAGCACCGGCAGGGTGACCGCGTATTTCTCGGGGTCGAGCAGCGGCTTTTCAGCCGGCAGGGTGCCGGCCGGCACCACATCGATCGGCGAGGCCCGATACCAGTTCAGCCCGCCGGTGAGCGCGCCAGGGCGGCCCCAGGCTTCGAGATAGGCCGCCTTGTCGGCATCGTTCAGGATGCCCTTCTCGTAGACCGGCTTCATCGAGAACCGCCACAGCCAGTCGAAATCATTGGCCGACAGCTTCGCCTCGGCCTCAGGGCTGCGGAACAGGCGGAAATACTGGCTGGCGCGAATCTGATCGGGGTTGCGCATCAACTCGCGCTGAAATGTCGCCGGGTGCGGCGAATTCAGGATGATCAGCCGCTCGATCATCTGAGGGAAGCTCATCGCGAACAACCAGGCGGCGGCCCCGCCCCAGTCATGGGCGACCAGGATCACCTTGGCGACGCCCAGCGCCTCGATCAGCCCCTTGATATCGCCGACGACATGCTTGGCGCGATAGGCGTCCACCTCGGCCGGGGCGTCGCTTTCGCCGAAGCCGCGCAGATCGGGGGCAACACAGCGATAGTCGGCCGCGAACCGCCCCATCATGCCCTTCCAGGCATACCAGAATTCCGGAAAGCCATGCAGGAACAGCATCACCGGCTTTGCGAGGTCGCCAGCCTCGGCAACATGCAAGGTGACCTCGCCGACATTGACACGACGATGGGTGATCTCGACCATCTGGGGCAGTCCTCCCTTGGCGGCCGGCCGGACCTTGGCGGCTGGCCGGACCGGTCCGCATTCATACGTTTGTTTTTCTGCATGCTAGCCGGTTCACGCCCGCCCCGCCACGACTTCCCATTGCCTGCAACCATAAGATCGATCAAGGTCCGCCCCACCTGATCCGCACCCGGCCCGATCCGTACCCGCCCGGCCCCGCCATCGAGACGCCCCCATGCTTGCCCTTGCCCTCGCCTTCCTGCTCGGCCTCGCCGCCGGCTGGCTGCTCCGCAGTCGCCGCCTTCGGCTTCAGCGCCCGGTCGACCGGCTGACCACGATCTCGATCGTCGTGCTGCTGGTGCTCATGGGGATCGGCACCGGCGCCCTGCCCGATCTCGCCCGCACGCTCGCGGCCTCGGGCCTGAAGGCGGTGATCATCTCGGCAGCCGCGGTCGCGGGCTCAATCGCCGTCACCCTGGTTCTGTTGAGGCTGATCGGCCGCAGGGCCGGGCCCGTCGATGCGCGCGAGGACCAGCCATGATCATGACCCTGATCATTCTGGGCGGCTATCTGGCCGGCATCGCGATCGGCGCCATGGCCCCGCAGCTTGCCGCGCAGAGCGCCTGGGCGACCGAACCCGCATTGATGCTGCTGGTATTTCTGGTTGGGCTCGGCACGGCACTCGATCCCTCGGCCTGGGACCGGCTGCGGCGCGCCGGGCCGCGCGCGATCGCCCTGCCGGTGGCGGTGATCGCCGGCACGCTTGGCGGTGCGGCACTGGTCTCGCCATTGCTGGACAACATGGCGCCGGGCGACGTGCTGGCGGTGGCCTCGGGTTTCGGCTGGTACAGCCTGTCGGCGGTGATGATCGCCGAGGCCCGGGGCGAGGCGATGGGCGCCCTTGCCCTGATGGCCAATATCAGCCGCGAGGTCATCACCCTGGTCTTTGCCGGGCTGATGGTGCGCGCCTTCGGCCCGATGGCACCGGTGGCATCGGCCGGCGCCACCGCCATGGACGTGTCGCTCGGCATCATCACCATCCATGGCGGGCGCGAGGCCGGGCTGGTGGCCCTGGCCAGCGGTTTCGCGGTCAGTCTGGCGACGCCGGTTTTCGTGGGGCTCTTCCTGTCGCTGTGACGGCTCAGTCCGCCCGTCGCGGCTGAACCACGATCTTGCCAGCCTTGCCGCGGGCCAGCGTCGCCGCCAGGGCGTCACGCGCGCGCGCGAGCGGAAAGCGCATCTGCGCCGGTGGCGCCAGATCGCCGGCGGCGACCCGCCTGAACAGCGCCGCCCGGTCGGCGGCGGCCTGCTCCGCATGCGCGGTCAGGAAATGCCGGATCTCCACCCCCACCAGGGCGGCACTCTTCAGCAGCGGCAGATTGATCGGCAGGGACGGAATGGGTCCGCCGACGAAGCCCACGATCAGGTGGCGGCCGTCCTTGGCCAGCGACCGGAACAGCAGCTCGAAGACCGGCCCCGCCACCGGATCGAACACGATGTCGATCACGCCGCCCGGCACCGCCTCTCGGATACGGGCGCGGATGTCTGGGTCGGTGGCATCGATGGTCCGGGCAGCCCCCAGCGCCAGCGCCCTGGCGCGGCCGTCATCGGTCGAGGCCATGGCCGTGACATCGGCGCCGGCCCGCGCCGCCACCTGCACCGCCGCCGAACCGACCCCGCCCGAGGCACCGGTCACCAGCACCCGCTCGCCGGCCTTAAGTCCGCCGCGACGGATCAATCCGTAATGCACCGTCTGATAATCGACCAGCATCGCCGCGGCATCGCCCAGGTCGAGCCCGTCGGGCAGGCATTCCGCCTCGGCCTCAGGCACGATCACATGGGTTGCAAGCCCGCCGCCCATCCGCCACACCGCCACCCGCTCGCCCGGGCGCCGGCCGCTCACCCCCGGCCCCACCGCATCGATGACGCCGGCGATCTCGCCGCCGGGGATATAGGGCAGCGGCGGCCGGATCTGATAGCGGCCATGAACAATCAGCCCGTCGACATAGCCCAGACCCACGGCCTCGATCGCGATCCGCACCTCACCGGCCTGCGGCTCGGGCAACGGCCGGCGGATCAGGGTGAAATCATCGGGCGAGCCCAGGGCGTCGCCTTGCCAGCATCGCATGCACAATCTCCGGATCTGTCCGTGGCGGGCGGCACATGCCGGCGCGGTCAGCGCGCCGGCGGTACCTCCGGCGCATAGGCCTTCATGAAGCGGGTCACCGCCGCCGCCACACGCCGCGCCGCCTCGTCATCATCGGGGGGTGGTGCCGCATGCAGCAGCTGGCGAAGCTGCAGCTTGCCGTTCAGCATACCGAAGAAGTGCTCCGACGCCAGATGCGGGTCGTCGATGTCGAGCCGGCCGGCCTGATGCTGCGTCGCCAGCCAGTCGGCCAGCCGCCTGCCATTCCTGGCAGGGCCGATCTCGTAGAAGGCGGCGGCCAGCTCCGGCGCCATGCCGCCCCTGCCCATGCCGGTCAGCATGTGCATCACCGACACCATCTTGCCGGAAATCACCACCCGCATGAAATGCCAGGCGATCTCGGTCAGGATGTCTTCGGGCGAGGCATCGGGGTCGGGCGCGCTCAACGGCGCGGTGATCTGCTCGGCGACCTCGCCCACCGCGGCCAGGAACAGCTCGTCCTTGTTGCGGAAGGCATTATAGATCGTCTGTTTCGACACGCCGGCCTCGGCCGCGATGTCGCCCATGCCGGCATTGAAGCCATTGGTGGCGAACTGCTGGCGCGCCGCCGCCAGGATCGCGCGGCGCTTGTCGCCATCGACCGGCCGGCCGGGGCCCGTGCGGCCGGCGGGATCACATGGCCGGCAGGCCTCGGCCGCCGCCGCGCGGGCCGCCGCCAGCACCGCCCGCGCTCGGCCATTGCCCCGTTCCGATGCGTCGCTCAATGCCCGCCCCCCGCAGGCGCGCCCGCCATCGCCGGCCGGCGCAGGGTCGTGGTCAGCATGGCCGCGCCGATAAAGATCGCCGCCAGCACCAGGAACACATCGCCGAACGTCATCACCGTCGCCTGCTGCTGCACCATGCCCATCAGTGTCTTCAACGCGGCCAGCGACGCATCCCCCGCCACCTGGCCGTCGAAACGCTGCGTCAACCCGTCCAGCGCCGCCTGCACCTCCGGCCGGGCCGGATTGGCACTGTCGGCGATGCGACCCAGATGCACGGCATTGCGGTCGATCATCAGCGTGTTGATGCCGGCAAGCCCGACGGCCCCACCCAGATTGCGCATCAGATTATACAACACGCTGGCATTCTTCAGCATATCCATCGGCAGGGTGCCAAGGGCGATCTGATTGATCGGCAGCATGCAGAACATCAGCGACATGCCGCGCAGGATCTGCGGCACCAGCAACTGGTTGAATTCCCAGTCGGCGGTGATGTGCGACATCCACCAGGTGGAGCCGGCAAGCGTTGTGAAGCCGATCGCCAGCATCACCCGCTGATCCATCTTGCGCGACAGCATGCCGGCGATCGGCGCCGAACAGAACTGGGCAAGCCCGGTGACGAACAACACCTCGCCGATCTGCATGGCGTTCAGGTCGCGGATCCGCGCCAGATACAGCGGCAGCACATAGACCAGCCCGTACAGGCCAACACCGATCACGAAGCTGAACATGCAGCCCGTGGCAAAGTTGCGGTCTCGGAACGCCTTCAGGTCGACGATCGGATTGTGATGGCTCAGCACCCGCCAGAAGAAGCCGATGCCGGCCACGACCATGATCACGAACAGCACCGAGATGGTCCGGTCGTCGAACCAGTCGTCGCGCGGGCCTTCCTCGACCACATATTCCATCGTGCCCAGGAACACCGCCATCAGCATCAGCCCGGCCAGATCCAGCCGGCGCAGCAGCGACCGGTCGCCGGTATCGAAGGCCGGCGCCCGCCAGACCACCAGCGTCACCAGAACGCCCGGCACCACATTGACCAGGAACAGCCAGTGCCACGAGAATATCTCGGTCAGCCAGCCGCCGAGCGTGGGGCCGATGGTCGGGGCCAGCGTCGCCACCAGCCCGATCACCACCGACACCCCGCCGCGACGATTGCCCCGGAACAGCTGGAAGGCGGCCGCGAACACGGTCGGGATCATGGCGCCGCCCAGAAAACCCTGAAGTGCCCGCCAGACGATCATCTCGTTCAGGCTGGTGGCGGTGGCGCAGGCAACGCTCATCAGCGTGAAACCGGCGGCCGAGATCAGGAACAGTCCACGGGTCGACAGCGCCCGCGACAGATAGCCGCTGAGCGGGATCATGACCACTTCGGCGATCAGATAGCTGGTCTGGATCCACGACACCTCGTCGGGGCTTGCGGCAAGCCCGGCCTGCAGCTCCGACAGAGATGACGATACGATCTGGATGTCCAGAATGGCCATGAACATGCCGAAGACCATGGCGATGAAGCCGGCGATCTCGCCTCGGCTGGGGCCGCTCGCGGCATCCGCGCCGGCCGGCGCGGCCGGGGCCGCCGCCGCCGTCACCGGGGGTGTTGTCGTGCCTGAGGTTGTCGACACCGGCGCCTGATCCTCTCGCTCGTCTTATGCGGGCGCCGTGGCCCCGCCGGTCAGCGCTGCGCCAGGGCGCGCGGCGCGATGCTGGCGCCAAGCCCATAGGCCGGACGGTGGCTGGCGGCATCGGGGGCGGCGCTGGTATCCACTGCCACCACCACCGACAGGCCCGGCACCAACAGATGTGCCGCATCATCGGTGTCGTCGACGGTGATCCGCACCGGCACGCGCTGGACGATCTTGGTGAAGTTGCCGGTGGCGTTCTCGGGCGGCAGCAGGCTGAACCGCGAGCCGCTGGCCGGCGACAGGCTTTCCACCGTGCCATGGATCTCGCGGCCGCCCAGGGCATCGACCTCGATCACCACCGGCTGGCCGGGCCGCATCGCCCCAAGCTGGGTTTCCTTGAAATTGGCGACGACATAGGTCTGGGGCAGCGGCACGATCGCAAGCGCGGTCTGGCCGGGCTTGACGTATTCGCCCACCTCGACCGCGCGATTGGCCACCACGCCGGCGCGGGGTGCGTGCACCACGATGTGATCCAGATCCAGCCGCGCCGCCGCCAGACGCGCGTCGGCCGTGGCGATCTGTGCCAGCGCTTCGCCGCGATTGGCGCGCAGAACCGGCACCTGACCACGGGCGGTGGCAAGGTCCGCCTCCGCCTCGGCCAGCGATGCCTCGGCCTTGCGGACATCGGCGCGGGCGGTTTCCAGCCGCTGGGTGCTGGCGGCGGCGCTCTTGTTCAAGGCCACATAGCGCGACAGGTCGCCCCCCCGCCTGCGACCGCTCGGCCCGGGCGGCGGCAACGGCGGCCTCGGCGCGCGCGATCTCGGAGGTGGATAGCTCAAGCCGGCGGTCGATCACGTCCACCGACGCGCGGGCGCTGGCCAGCGCCGCCTCGGCCACCCGCACCTTCTAGCATTACAGTTGCGTATTTCTCCTGATGTGAGCGAGCTTTGCTTGGGCCTGATGGGTGCGTCGCCAGATTGACCAAGCG
>NZ_BMDZ01000041.1 GCF_014636235.1 Tistrella bauzanensis | reverse complement strand
GGCCATCAGCGCGCAATCCCGTTGAAACCAACGGAATCATCGCACCGCTCGCACGCTGGGGAAAGTCCGACAGGCTGCTAGGGCGCCTGATCATGACCGGCTTCTTCCTGACCTCGCTGATCCGCGGGCTTCTGCCCGCGGGCGGCCTTGGCGATGCCGCGGCGACGCTGATCCGGCGTGCCGCGACCGGCGGTTTCGAGCCGCGCGAGGGTCCACGGCTGTCGGATCTGGCGGTGCAGACCGCCGGCCATGGCCGCGCCATCCCGAGGGTTTATGGCACGGTACGCCTGGCCGGCAACATCATCTGGGCACGCCCGATCACCGAAACCCGGCGGGTGGTGGCGTCGGAAACCGCGAGCGGCGGCGGGTTGCTGGGTCTGCTGGGGGCAGGGCGGCTGCTGTCGGCGGGGCGGGTCGAATACGACTATACCGCCAGCTTTGCCATCGGTCTGGCACAGGGGCCGATCCTGGGCGTGCGGCGGATCTGGGCGGATGAGACCCTGATCTGGTCGGCCGATCCGGCGGCGGGGCTGGACGGCATCGCCGCATCCGCCGCACCGGGCCGTTATTTCCGCCTGCATCGCGGCACGGCGAGCCAAGCGCCCGACCCGCTGATCCTGAATGTCGAAGGGCCGGACCGGACACCGGCCTTCCGCGATCTGGCCTATATCGTGTTCCAGGATCTGCCGCTGGCCGATTATGGCAATCGGGTGCCGCTGATCGAGGTGGAGATCGTGCGCGGCAGCCCGGTGGCTGCGGGCGAAGATCCGCTGGCGCTGGCCCATGTCACGCCGGTGCTGCGTGATGACCGGCGCAGCCTGCCATCGCTGATCGACGGGATGCCGGCTGATCTGATGCGTGGGCCGGCCGCCGGAGCGGTCGGCGATACCGGCTATTTCTGGACCGATGGCGGCACGGCCGACGGCAGCGTGTCGCGTTATGTCAGCGCCAGCAACCCGGTCACCCGGGTGCGGCGGGTGGTGCGCCAGCGCAAGGTGGCCGGTCGCTGGCTGCCCGAGGAGCGCTGGACCCAAACCATCACCCAGAGCGCCGCCGCCCGTGGCTGCCTGTGGGCCGCGGCCGACAGGCCGGTGCAGCTATATGCCCGCGATACCGAACCCGCCGGCGTCTTCGTCGAGATCGAGACCGGCCGGCACCGGCTGATCGGCCTGCCCGGCAGCCTGAATGGCGACTGTCGGGGCGTGACCGCCCATGGCGGCCGGATCTGGGTGATGGCTGGCCGTCCGGGCGGGCTGAACGGCATCTGGGCGCTGGATGAGGCGAGCGGCGGCACCGATGCCACGCTGATCCTGGACGGTCTGCCGCCGCAGCGCATGCTGATGCGCGGCGATGCCACCGGCTTGCTGCTGCTGACCGCCAACCGGTTGCGTCATCTGACCGGGGTGACCGCCGTGACCGATCGTGATCTGACCCTGACCCCCTGGCCGGATCTGCGACCGCTGGGGCTGCATCAGACCGATGATGGCAGTGTGGCGGTGGTCTTTGCCAACCAGTTGGCGCTGATCGCCCGTGACGGCCGGGTTCTGACCGCACCGCTTGAGGGTGAGCCGGCATCGGCGGCAGGCTTTGCCACCGGCGCCGGGTCGCTGATCGCGGTGCCGTGGATCGAGGCGGTGAGCAGTTTTGCCTATGTCGACCGCTGGGTGGCGCTGACCCGACCCGATGAGACCGCGGAACTGGCGGCGACCGTGGCCGATCTGGCGGCGGCGGCGGGCGTTGATGCCGACGATCTGGACCTTGCCGCGGTGAGCGGCATGGCGTTGCGGGGCTATGTCGTGGCACGCAACGGATCGGCGCGCAGTGCGATCGAGCCCTTACTGATGGCCTGTTTCGTGGATGCGGTGGAACGTGGCGGACGCCTGGCACTGGTGCCGCGTGGTGGTGAGATCGCGGCGACGGTGGCGGCCGACCGGCTGGCGGCACATGAGGACGGTGCGACACGGCCGCCGCTGGTTGAACGCAACCGCAGCCAGCAGGCCGAGATGCCGCGTGAGGTTGCGGTGGGGTTCATCGATGGCGCGGCCGATGGCCGGCCGGGGCTGGCGCGCGCGCGGCGCACCGTGGGCGGGGCCGAGGATCGCCGTTCGGTGGAACTGCCGCTGGTGCTGACGGCGGCCGAGGCCACAGGCATTGCCCGCACCCTGGCGGATACCGCCCTGATCGAGCGTGACCGCTGGCGGCTGCGCCTGGGCTGGGGCGACATCGCCCTGGAGCCGGGCGATGTGATCGCACTTGCGCCCGATGCGGCATCAGCGGCGCCCGGCCGGCTGCGGATCGAGCGGATGGCCTTTGGCACCCCCGGCCTGATCGAGATCGAGGCGGTGGCCGATCATGGCGCCTTGTATGAGGCAGCGCGACCGGGGACAGCGCCGATCGCCAGCCTGACGGCGGCGCCGGCACCGGTGCAGGGATTGGCCGATGTGACGGTGCTGGACCTGCCGCCGGTTGTGGAACCGGCACCGGACCCGGGGCTGGTGGTGCTGGCGACCGGAGGTGGCGCGGGCCTGCGCGCCGCACGGGTCGAGGTATCGGCGACCACGGATGGTCCGTGGACGACGGTGGCCGCACTGGCACCGGCGGCGCTGGGGGCCGCGCAACAGATCCTGGCCGGCGGCAGCACATGGCTTCGCGACGACATCAACACGCTGACCGTCGATTTCGGCGATGACGGGCGGATCGCGGCCGACATCTCCGACGCCGATGCCGAAAGTGGTCGCAGTCTGGCGCTGGTCGGTGCCGAGATCATGGCCTATGGCGCCATCACCCGGGTGAGTGCCGGGATATGGCGGATCAGCCGGTTGTGGCGGGGTCTGCGCGGCACCGAGGCTGCCGTCACGGGCCATGGCGCCGGCGAGACGGTCACTCTGCTCGATCCGGCGCGGCTGGCGGTGCTGGCCTATGCGCCGGGCGATATCGGGCGGGTGCTGTGGTTTCGGGCGGTGAGCGGCGATGGCGGCACCGGCCCTGCGCGCGCCGTCACCATCCAGGGGCTGGGGCTGCGGCCCTTCGCGCCGGCGCGGATCACCGGGAAACGTCAGGGCGATGGCTCGGTGCGGATCGAATGGTTGCGCGCCGACCGTCATGCCAATTGGACCGACGGCGCCGACGAGCCGATGAGCGAGGCGAGCGAACGCTATCAGCTTGAGATCCTGACGACCGCCTCGGTCACCGCGACCGCGCGGCGGGTGGTGATCGTGGAAGCGGCCACGGCCTGGAGCTATTCGGCCGCGCAGCAATACGCCGATTTCTTCACCCAGCCGTCGACGCTGGGCTTGAGGGTGGCGCAGATCGGCGCCGCCACCGGCCCCGGCCCGACGCTGGCGGCGATCGTCAATCCCTGACGTCTTTGTCTCCCCTTGCACGGAGGGCCGCAACCGATGGCCGATACCACCCCACGCCTGACCCTGCCATTCCTGAGCGCCGCGGCGGCGCAGAAGCATGTTCAGCACAACGAGGCCCTGGCGCTGCTGGATGTGGCGGCCCAGATGACCGTGAAGAACCGGACCCTGACCACGCCGCCATCCAGCCCCGCCGAGGGCGATGCCCATCTGATCGCGGCCGGCGCCAATGGCCTGTGGGCCTGGCGTGATGGCCAACTGGCGATCTGGACCAATGGCGGCTGGCGGTTCATCGCGCCGCGGGACGGCTGGATCGTGTTCATCGAGGCCGAGCAGATCTTCATCGCCCGCCGTGGCAGTGCCTGGGTCACCGCCACGGTGGTCGCGCACAGCCATGTTCCGGCCGAGGTGACCGGGCTGGATACGGCCCTTGCCGGCAAGGTGGCCAAAGCGGGCGACAGCATCACCGGCCGGCTGGATGTGGCCCAGAAGCTGATCGTGGGCGATACCGCCGCCACGGATGGCGAGGGGGTGGTGGCGCGTCACGCAACGGCCGCCGCCATGTCGGCGCATGTGAACAGCGGCGGCGAAGCCCTGCTGGGCCTGCGCGAAGCCGGCACCAGGCGGGCGGCGCTGCGCTGGCAGGCGGGCACGCTGAAACTGCAGACCGATGGCGCGGCGCCGCTGGTGCTGGCGACGCAAGGCAGCGACAGGGTGGCGGTGCCGGCCGACCGGCCGGCGATCGGCATCGGCACCAACGCCCCGGCTCAGGCCCTGCATGTGTCGACCAGCAGCCTGCCCAAACTGCGCCTGCAACTGACCGGCGGCAGCGCCCGCAGCTGGGATATCGGCCAGACCGCCGACGGCCATCTGGAGATGATGGATGTGGGGGTGGGGGTGGCGATGCTGCGGTTGCGCAGCGTGACCGATGCGGAAGGGGCCGAGGTTGCGATGATCGGCGGTCATGGCGGTATCAGCGCAAGCTTCTTCAATGTCGCCGGCACGGGCGGCAGTGCGGCCGGCTGTGCCATGTCGCTGCGCGCCAACAGCATCACCGGCCGGTCGTTGAATGCGTCCGGCACCATCAATGCCAGCGGCGCCGACTTCGCCGAATACGTCACCAAGGCACCCGGCTGCGGCCCGGTCGCCAAGGGGGCGGTGGTCGGCATCGACGATCAGGGCCGGATCACCGACCGTTTTGCCGATGCCATCGCCTTCGCGGTCAAATCGACGGCCCCCGCGCTGGTTGGCGGGGATGCCTGGGGTGGCGATGACGAGGCACGCCCGATGGTCGACCGTGTTGCTTTTGCCGGCCGGGTGCCGCTGACGCTGGCGGGCGCGGTGATCCCTGGCCGGATCGCGATTGCCGAAGCCGATGCCGCAGGATCGATCCGTGCTCGTTGTATGGCGGCGGGCGAGCGGCTGGATGATGCCCATGACGCCCGGATTCTGGGGCGGATCTGGCGGCTTCTGGATGATGGCACCGGCGAACTTGCGGTGCGTGTCGGCTGATCCGGCTTGACGGCGCAGCCGGGCGGGCGGAGTGTCCGGCCATGACCAGACAAAGCCCGACCAAGGCGGGTTCCGGGGCCAGTTCCGGGGCGGCCGCGCCATCATCGACCAGTGTCATCAGCAGCCCTGCGCGCGCGCTGGTGCCGGTGGTGTTCGTTCTGTTGTGGAGCACCGGGTTTATCGGCGCCCGCTATGGCCTGCCCCATGCCGAGCCGGCGACGTTCCTGGCGATCCGGATGGTCGCGGCGGTGGCCTTGATGGTGCCGTTCGCGCTGGCGACACGCGCGCCCTGGCCCCATGGGCCACGTGCCTGGCTGAATGCCGCGATCGCCGGCGTGTTGATGCATGCGATCTATCTGGGCGGGGTGTTCATCTCGATCCATCAGGGCGTGCCGGCGGCGATGGCGGCGGTGATCGTTGGGCTGCAACCGCTGCTGACCGCCTTGCTGGCGATCCCGATGCTGGGCGAGCGGCCGCGACCGCGGCAATGGGCGGGGCTGCTTCTGGGGCTGGGCGGTGTGCTGCTGGTGCTGGCCGACAAGATCGCGCCCGCCGGCAGCGGCCTGCTGTTTCAGGGCTTTCCTGCCTGGGCACCCTTGTTTTCGGTCGGATCGCTGGTGGCGATCACGGTTGGCACGCTGTTTCAGAAGCGCCATTGCTCGGGGCAGGATCTGCGCACCGGCACGATCATTCAGTATGTGGCATCGTTTCTGGTGCTGCTGCCGGTGGCATTGCTGTTCGAGACCCGCGTGGTCGACTGGGCGCCTGAATTCATCGGCGCGCTGGTCTGGCTGACCGTGGTGCTGTCGTTGGGTGCCGTCAGCCTGCTTTATGTGCTGCTGCGCCGGGGGGCCGCCTCGGAAACCGCCAGCCTGTTCTATCTGGTGCCGCTGTCGGCGGCGGTGATCGCCTGGATCCTGTTCGACGAGGCGCCGGGCGCTCTGGGCCTGTGCGGCATGGCGCTGACCGCGGCCGGCGTCTGGCTGGTGGTGGGCGCCCGGCGTCGGTGACGCGCGGGTGGGCCATGAACTGGCCGGCGGCAGGCCGACACACAAAACCCCCGATGCCGGAGCATCGGGGGTTTTGATGAATTGGTGGGCGCGACAGGGATTGAACCTGTGACCCCACCCGTGTGAAGGGTGTGCTCTACCGCTGAGCTACGCGCCCGCAGGGTCTGTTCGTCCGGTCCGGCCGTGTCCGCCGCTCCGTCCGCCTGAGGTGGGCGCTTTATATGGCCGCGATCGGGGGCTGTCAAGCGGGTGATCGCAGGGATGTTGCGGTTTGATGATCGGGCATCGGCCTGCAACACTCGGTAACGGGAAGTGATTGGCGCCGGGGCCTGCGGTCTGTTACGCCAGAACGGTGGCGATAACGGATGTTCGGGAATATGCCGGGCGCCGGGCGCTGCGGCGTTCAGTTCGATGGAGTGACAGGGCATGTGCGGTATTGTGGGCGTCGTCGGGGCGGCGGACGCGCCGGCCATTCTGGTCGAGGGATTGCGCCGGCTGGAATATCGCGGCTATGACAGCGCTGGCATCGCCGTTCTGGATGAGGCCGGCGGCATCGGCCGGCGCCGGGCCGAGGGCCGGATCGCCCGGCTGGACGCGCTGCTGTCCGAACAGCCCATGACCGGTCATATCGGCATCGGCCATACCCGGTGGGCCACCCATGGCGCGCCGACCGAGGCCAATGCCCATCCCCATGCGACCGCACGCGTTGCCGCCGTGCATAACGGCATCATCGAGAATTATCGCGAGTTGCGCGCCGAGCTTCAGGCCGCCGGCCGGGTGTTCGCCAGCCAGACCGACACCGAAGTCATCCCGCAGCTGATCACCGCGCTGATCGAGCAGGGCCTGTCGCCGGTCGATGCGGTGAAGGCGGCCCTGGTGCGGTTTGAAGGCGCCTTCGCGCTGGGGCTGGTGTTCGCCGGTGAACAGGATCTGCTGATCGGCGCCCGCCGGGGCAGCCCGCTGGCGGTCGGCCATGGCGATGGCTGCATGTATCTGGGATCGGACGCCATGGCGCTGGTGCCGTTCACACGTGAGATCACCTATCTGGACGAAGGCGACATGGTGGTGCTGACCCGCGCCGCCATGACCATCTATGACGCCACCGGCGCCGAGGTGGTGCGGCCGCGCCGCCAGACCGAATTGTCGAGCGGCGCCGTCGGCAAGGGCGGTCACCGCCATTTCATGCTGAAGGAAATCTATGAACAGCCGGCGGTGATCGGCGACAGCCTGCGTACCTTCCTCGACCCCGCCCGCGGCACCATCGAGATGAAGGAGATGCCGTTCGATCCGGGCCGGCTGACCCGCATGCTGATCGTTGCCTGCGGCACATCGGCCTATGCCGGCATGGTCGCCAAATACTGGATCGAGCAACTGGCACGGCTGCCGGTGGATGTGGATGTGGCATCGGAATTCCGTTACCGCGACACGCCGTTGACGGCGGGGGAGGTGGCGGTGTTCATCTCGCAGTCGGGTGAGACCGCGGACACCCTGGCGGCGATGCGCCATGCCAGGGCCGGGGGAGTGGTGACCATCGCCGTGGTCAACGTGCCGGAAAGCAGCATGGCGCGCGAAGCCGATCTGGTGCTGCGCACCAAGGCCGGGCCTGAGATCGGCGTTGCCTCGACCAAGGCCTTCACCTGTCAGCTGGTGACACTCGTCTGCCTGGCCATCAGCCTGGGCCGCGCCCGCGGCACCATCGATACCGCCCGCGACCAGAAACTGACCCAGGCGATCGCCGAGGTGCCGTCGCGGGTGGCCGATGTGCTGAACAATGATGGCCGGATGCGCAGCATCGCCGAAAGCCTGGTCCATGTGACCGGGGTGCTGTATGTCGGGCGTGGCACCGCGTTTCCGATCGCGCTGGAAGGCGCGCTGAAGTTCAAGGAAATCAGCTATATCCACGCCGAAGCTTATGCCGCCGGCGAGTTGAAGCACGGTCCGATCGCGCTGATCGATGACGGCCTGCCGGTCGTGGCGCTGGCGCCTTCAGGCCCGCTGTTCGACAAGACCGCATCGAATATCGAGGAAATCGTCGCCCGTCGCGGCCGGGTGATCCTGATCACCGACGAGGCGGGGGCCGCAAGGCTGAGCGATCTGGTCGCCGAAGTGGTGGTGCTGCCGACCGTGGACCCGGTGGTGGCGCCGCTGCTCTATGCGCTGCCGGTGCAACTGCTGGCCTATCACACGGCGGTGCTGAAGGGCACGGATGTCGACCAGCCGCGCAACCTCGCGAAATCCGTGACGGTCGAGTGAAACGGTGACAGCGGAATGATGGCGGGGCGGCCGGATCAGGCCGCCCCGCCATCCGTTGCTCATGCGGTGTGCGTCGTGTCGATCAGGACGGCGATGAGCTGTGCCGGATGGTCTGACAGATTTTCCCACGCATGATTGGTCTCACGCTGGATGACGACGTCGAACGGCTCCAGGATCGTTTCGTCCTCGTCGAGGATCAGCTTCACCCGGCCCGACAGCAGGACGATATAGTCGATCGACCGCGTGCAATGCATGTTCGGGTGCCGGCCATCGGCATCATGGGCATCGGCGGCACCCATGCGCTCGAAGACACTGGCCGACAGCACCCGGTCGCCATCGCCACTGCCGGCCGGTGGAAGCTGAAAGATGCGGAAGGTGTTGCCGCCGACCGCCGGCGCCAGAACGATCGGGCGATCGGCCCCGTCGGGGGCCTTGGTGTCGGGGCCGCCTGCCGTCATCGCCCACATGTCGATCAGGCCGCGCGCCGGCGCGCTTTCAAGCATATGCGGCGACGGGCCGTCGGACAGGATCCGCGAGCGTCCGTCAGCGGTGTTGGCCGTCACGATCCGGCGAATGGTCTTGAGCATGTCCGTGTATCCATATCTGAAGAGGAGGTCGGGTCGCGGTGGTGCCGGCGGATCAGAGTCCGAGCAGATAGAGCGACAGCACCGGAAAGACGGCGAGCAGGATCAGCCGCAGGATGTCGGACGCCACGAAGATCGAGACGCCGCGGAAGATCGTCGACAGCGGGATGTTTCCGGCCACGCCCTTGAGGACGAAGACGTTCAGGCCAATCGGCGGCGTGATCATGCCGAGTTCGATCACCACGATATTCACGATCGCCCACCAGACCGGGTCGTAGCCGAGCGACACCACCAGCGGCAGAACGAAGGGCAGGGTGATCAACATCGCCGACACGGTCTCGAACACCGATCCCAGCACCAGATACATCACCAGCAGGGCGAAGATGATCACCAGCGGCGGGACGTCGAGGCCACCGATCGTGGCCACCAGAACCTGCGGTGCGCCACTGATGGTGAAGAAATAGGCGAAGATCGAGGCGCCGAAGATGATCAGATAGATCACGGCGGTGTTGGCGGCGGTCTCCCCCAACGCGTGAAGAAAGCTCCGCCAAGTCAGGCGCCGGCGCAACACGGCGAGAAAGAGCGTGAAGCAGGCGCCAACCGCCGCCGCCTCGTTCACAGTGACGATGCCGCCATAGATGCCGCCGATCACGCTGACCAGAAGCACGACGACCGCCCAACTGTCGCGCAGAATCCGCAACCGCTCAGGCCAGCCGGTGCGCGGGCCGGCCGGGCCGGCGCCGGGCACCAGCCGGGTGTAGATCGTGATGGCGATGGCATGAAACACGACCGCGATGATGGCCGGGATGACCGCCGCGACGAAGACGTCGAGAATCGACACCTGCGCCAGCACCGCATAGATGATCATGATGATCGATGGTGGCACCAGCGCGCCGAGCGTGCCGCCGGCGGCGATGCAGCCGGTGGCGAAAGAGGGCGCATAGCCGCGGTCGAGCATCTGCGGCAGTGCCACCCGGCCGAAGGTGGCGGCGGTTGCGGGCGACGATCCGCAGACTGCGCCGAACAGGGCGCATCCGCCCATGGTGGCGATGGCGAGGCCGCCGCGCCGGTGACCGACAAAGGCATGGGCCAGCCGGTAGATTTCGGCCGACAGGCCGCCCGCGGTGGCGAAACTGCCCATCAGCAGGAACAGCGGGATCACCGCGAATTCGTAATTGGCGATGATCCCGGCCGGTTCCGAGACCAGAATGCTCAACGCCGGCTTCACGCCCCCCAGCACCGCATAACCGATGAATCCGGCCATGCCCATGGCGATGCCGATCGGCACCCGCACCAGGATCAGCGCGAACATCAGCGCCAGCCCCAGCGCACCCGTGGTCAACGGATCCATCAGGCGCCCCCCTGATCGAAGCTGGCAGGCTTCGCCGCACCGGTTGCAAGATCGTGCAGAGCGACCGCGACGACGACCGCCTGGACCGGCACGCACAGGGCAAAGAGCGCCGTTGCCGCTATCCACCAGGGTGCGATCGGCACCGTCAGGATGAACGAGGTCTCGCCGCTGTCGATCAGTTCCTGCGTGTAGACCACGAGCTGCCACGCCAGCAGTGCGAAGAAGGTCAGCGTCATCACTTCGGCGAAGACGTCGAGCAGGCGCTGTATGCGGCGCGGCATCCGGTCGGCCAGAAAGGTGACCGTGATGTTCTGCCGCTGGGCGATGGCGGCCGGAAAACAGGCCGCCATCGCAACCGCGATGAACAGGGTGGACAGGTCGTAGACACCAGCGATCGGCGCCGCCGCCAGCCAGCGCGACAGCACATCGGCCAGGGTCGCGATCGCGACGACCAGCAGGGCGGCGAGGCCGAGCAATGCGATGATCCGGGTGCAGGTGACGTTGATCTCGCCCAGACGGAGAACGGTCATCTCTGAGGCTCCGATCCCTGGGGTCACTCGGCGCGGATCCGAGCGAGTTCCGCCTTGAAGCTGTCGGCCAGCGCGGCACCATCTTCCTGGCCAGCCACGAAGTTGCCTGAACAGTCAGCCATCACCGCGGACCATGCGGCCTTGTCGCCATCGGACGGGACCACGACGGTCTGGCCGGCAGCGGCGCGGGTTTCGTCGAGCCGACGCTGATTTTCGGCGTCCATGGCCGCACCGAAGATCCGGGCCAGCTTTTCGCCACCGGCATCGCGCATCGCGTTGCGGACCACCTCTGGCAAGGCGTCGAAGCGCTGCCGGGGCATGACGAAGCCGAAGGGCATCGAGCCCAGCGCGTTCTGATAGTGATATTTCGTGGCACTCGCGATGCCGAAGGCATAGAGCGCGGCATAATGCAGCGGCGTCGCGTCGATGATGCCGCGGCTCAGGCTTTCCGGAATCTTGGTGATCGGCATGCCGACCGGCACGCCGCCAAGCGCCTCGACGCATTGCTGCTCAAGCTTGCCGGCGATCCGGATCTTCTGGTCCTTCAGATCCCCGATCTGGTTCATCGGCTCGTTGCCGTGCAGGAAATAGGGCGAGGTCGCGACCATGCTCAGAACCTCGAAATCCTGATAGCCGCGCAGTTTTCCGCTGTCGACCATGCGCCAGAATGCGACCGACCCTTCAGTCGCGGTCTGCGAGGTATCGGGCAGTTCGACCACCCAGTTGTCGGGGAACAGGCCGGGATTGTAGGCCGGGATGATGAAGGCGATGTCGGCGACCCCGTCGTTCAGCAGCTTGATCTGCTTCGACCCGTCCCGTCCCAGAATGCCGCCGGGATAGAGCTGGATTTTGACCGCGCCCCCCGATGCCTCTTCCACGGCCTTGACCCAGGGCTTAATGGCTTCCTGATAGGTGATCTCCTGCTCGGGCGTAAAGACCGCGAATTTCAGGTCGATGACGTCCTGCGCCATGGCCTGCCCGGCCATGAGCACCCCGGCAAAGGTGGCTGCGATGCGTGGAAGCTTCATGGGTCATGTCCCCCTGTTTCGCGCCTTTTTCAGCCGGATACGCGCATCCCGGCCTTTGGCGGTTATGCATGACGGAATTGGTAAGTGACCTGCGGGCCGATGTAAAGCGCTTGTTTGAATCATATGATTGAAGCTCTTGCTTGATAGCTTGCGCGCCGATATCCTGAGCCGGCATTCCGAGGAGGGAACGTCCGGTGCCGAACGAAATTCTGATCAAGACCATCTATGTGGCCGATCCGGATCTGGCGTCGCAGACCCGGCCCGAGACCTGCGACATTCTGGTGCGTGACGGCCGGATCGCCGCGGTCGAGGGCGCCATCCAGGCGCCAGGCGCCGAGGTGATCGACGGCGAGGGCGCGATCGCGGTCGCCGGCATGGTCGATACCCATCGCCATGTCTGGCAGACGGCGATCCGCGGTGTCGCGGCCGACTGGTCGCTGGTCGACTATGTGCGCGAGATCCGGGTGGGCTATGCCACGTCCTATACGCCCGACCATATCTATCTGGCCAATCTGGTCGGCGCGCTGGAGGCGCTCGATACCGGCGTGACCACGGTGTGCGACTTCTCGCATCTGATGAACAGCCCGGCCCATGCCGAGGCGGCCATCCAGGGGCTGACCGATGCCGGCATCCGGGGCGTGTTCTGCTATGGCTTCTATGATGTGCCGACCCGTGATCGCGGGTTCGACAGCCATGACGAGCGGCTGCGCCATGCCGATGAGGTCGCGCGCAGCTTCCGGTCGACAGCGGGGCCATTGCTGGATTTCGGTATCGCATTGACCGAATTCGGGCTGGTCGCCGCCGATCTGACCGATGCCGAGATCGATGTCGCCCGGCGCCATGACGCGCTGATCACCCTGCATGTCGGCACCTTCGGGTCGCCCCATGGCATCGCCGATCTGGCGCGGCGCGGCCGGCTGGGGCCGGACATGCTGCATGTCCACGGCAATATGTGCGACGACGGCGAACTGGCGCAGGTGGTGGCATCGGGCGGGGGCGTGTCGATCACGCCGGAAACCGAGATGCAGATGGGGATGGGATTTCCGGTCACGAACCGGCTGTTGAGTGTGGGCGGCATGCCCAGCTTCGGTGTCGATATCGCCTCGAACAATGGTGGCGATATGCTGACGCAGATGCGGCTGGCGCTTCAGACCGCCCGCGCGATCGACAACCAGACGGTGCTTGACCGGGGCGTGGTGCCCGACCGGATCCGGCTGACGGTGCGCGATGCTCTGCGCTTCGGCACCGAGGGTGGCGCCAAGGCCATGCGGCTGGGCGGCGAGGTCGGCCGTTTGCGCAAGGGCGCGCGCGCCGACATCGCGCTGTTTTCGACCCGGGGGCTGAACATGATGCCGATGGGCGATCCGGTCGCGATGCTGCTGCTGCAATCCCGGCCCGGCGATGCCGACACGGTTCTGGTCGATGGCGCGGTGGTGAAACGCGATGGCAGGCTGGTCGGGGTGGATTATGACGGCCTGCGGCAGCGGTCGAACGATGCGTTCCGCGAGATTGCCGAGCGGGTGGAGAAAACCCGCGACGACATGGCCGGGTCGTCGAGTGCATATTCCAAGGTCATGAAACGAGCGACCGGAACCGCATCATGACCGACATGCAGCATCGACCCGAAGACCTGCCGGACGTGGATGTGCTGAAGGACAGCGATGCCCTGAAAGCTGCCGACGGGCCGAAGGAGAAGATCCGCCTGGTGGCCCGCATGCTGATCAGCGAGCGTGGCGTCGACAGCGTGACGACCCGTGACATCGCGCGCGGCGCCGGCCTGAACGTCGCGGCGGTCAATTATCACTTTGGCAGCAAGGACAAGCTGGCGGTCGACGTCTTCCAGCAGGTGGCGCGGCGCAGCGCCCAGTATCGTCTGGATCAGTTGACCGCGCTGGAGACCGAGGCGCAGGCGCGGGGCGAGCCCGTGGCGATCGGCAAGATCGTCGACAGCTTCGTCAGCGGCTATTTCCGCGAGGATACGCCGGCGGAAGGCGGGCTGCTCGCCAATCTTATCCTGAAGAACCGCCTGATGCCCACGGAATGGACATCGAACCTGATCGCGGCCGAGCTGGATGGCATGGCCCGGCGCTATATCGCGGCCATCCAGGCATCGGTGCCGGCCTTGAGCCATGCCGAGGTTTGCTGGTTCTATAATTTCATGGTCGGCACGGTGCTGATCTCGGTCAGCCAGCGCGACGAGCAACGCCGGATCGAGCGCCTTTCGGATGGCGCCTGCTCGATATCCGCGCGGGCCGACATGCGGGCACATCTGGTCGATTTCATCACCCGCGGGATCGCGGGCGCACGCTGCTGAACAGCCGGTCTTCGGACCGCCGGAAGGACACTGAGAAAGATGCCGAAACGCCTGGTCAGCTGGGTTGGGTCAGCCAATGATCCTGAAACGCCGTTCCCGCTGAACAATCTGCCCTGCGGCGTGTTCAGCCGGGGCACCGAGGCACCGCGCTGCTGTGTCGCGATCGGCGACATGGTGCTGGATCTGGCGATGCTGGAGGATCTGGGTATGCTCGATGGCCTGCCGACGGTCTTTCACCAGCCATCGTGGAATGCGTTCATGGCCGAGGGGCCGGATGTCTGGGCGCGGTTTCGCCGGATCGTGACCGGGCTGCTTCTCGACGGCGCTCCGGTCGAGGCGCAGGTGAGCCCGGCTCTGGTTCCCATGGCCGGGTTGCGTCTGCATTTGCCGCTGGTGGTGGCGGAATATACCGATTTCTTCGCCAGCGAAGATCATGCCCGCAATGCCGGAAAGGCGCTGCGCGGCGCCGATGATCTGGCCCCGAACTGGGTGCATGTGCCGGTCGGCTATAATGGCCGTGCCTCGACGGTGGTGGTCTCGGGCACGGATATCCGTCGGCCATGGGGCCAGATCCTGCCGGCCGGCGCGGAGGCACCGGTTTTCGCCGCGTCGGGCCGGATGGATTTCGAACTGGAGCTTGGCGCCGTGGTCGGCGTTGCCAACCGGCACGGAACGCCGGTCGATCTGGCGCAGGCCGATCAGATGATCTTCGGTTATGTCCTGCTCAACGACTGGTCGGCGCGGGACATTCAGGCCTGGGAGGCCCGGCCGCTGGGGCCGTTTCAGGCCAAGGGCTTCGCGACCACGATCGGGCCGTGGATCGTGATGCGCGAGGCACTGGCGGAGGCCCGCTGTGCGGCGCCCGACCGTCACGCGCCACTGCTGCCCTATCTCGCCGATCGTGCGCCAACCCATTTCGATATCGAACTGTTGGCGGACCTGATCACGCCGGATGGCGGCGTGACACAGATCACCCGGACCAATTATCGCCGCATGTATTTCTCGCTGGCCCAGCAGCTTTGCCACCATGCGATCAATGGCTGCGCCATGCGGGTCGGCGACCTTCTGGGATCGGGCACGGTTTCAGGCCCCGAGCCGGAGAATCGCGGCTGCCTGCTGGAACTCACCTGGAACGGCGCGACGCCGTTGCCTCTGGTGGATGGCACCCTGCGGACCTTCCTTGAGGACGGCGACACGATCAACCTTTCGGGCCACGCGCAGTTCGATGACTATCGCATCGGCTTCGGCACGTGCAGCGGCACGATCACGCCGGCTCTCACGCTGTCGCAGCGGGACTGATCTTTGGGCCTGCTGTCCGCTGGTGCGGTCAGACTGACAGCAACGGCCCGTCTGCCGGGGGCACGCGATCGGGCCGTTCACCCTCGCGCTCATCCGGTGGCGTGTCGCCTTCGAGGGGCGCATCGCGATCGGGCAGGCGGCGGATGATGACGCTGCCATCCTCGTCGATCTCAGGGGCTGAATAGCGGGGCAGGCTGTTCCACAGCCGCTGCATGCGGTCGGCCGCGGCCTCGGCGGCGGCGCGTGCGGCCTCTGCCGCATCGTCGGCGGCGCGACCGAGGCGTTCAGCTTCTTTGGACAGCCGGTCCGGTTCGTCGGGGGCGGCCGGGGTATCGGCTGCCCGAACGCCGGGGGAGAGGGGCAGGGCTGCTGATGCCGCCAGCATCACGCCTGCCGCCAGCCGCCGGAACATGGGGCCCATGCGCCGGAGGCGGGCGGCCGGCAGGCGGTCGTCGTGCCTGGGCATGTGATGTGTGATCCTGTCCTGATGATGGGTGCGGTCTCTGCATGGCAGGGTCCACGCCATGTGGGGCTTCCTTGCCGCAGCCCTGGTCGCCATATAGTCTGATGCCGCATCCGGGCCGCTTCAAGCGCCGCTGGTCTGGATATCGGCGAAGTTTCGTGCATGAGCGCCGGGGGGACATGCGCCCGGCGGTCAATCGTGCATGTATGGTACTCCAGGGAGGACGACAGGTGATCCAGCTCTCGCACAAAAACCTGATGCGCGAGGCGTGCTATATCGACGGCGCCTGGGTGGGGGCCAATAGCGGTGCCACGCTTTCGGTCGACAATCCGGCGACGGGGGCCACCATCGGCCGGGTGCCGAAGATGGGCGAGGCCGAAACCCTGCGCGCGATCGATGCCGCGAACGCGGCCCTGCCGGCCTGGCGCGCCAAGACCGGCAAGGAACGTGCCGGCCTGCTGCGCAAATGGTTCGACCTGATCATGGCGCACCAGGACGACATCGCCCGGATCATGACCACCGAACAGGGCAAGCCGCTGGCCGAGGCCAAAGGCGAGGTGGCCTATGCCGCATCGTTCATCGAGTGGTTCGCCGAAGAGGGCAAGCGCGTCTATGGCGACGTGATCCCGACCTTCGCCGCCGGCCGCCGCATCATCGTCACCAAGGAACCGGTGGGCGTGGTCGCCGCCATCACGCCGTGGAACTTCCCGGCCGCGATGCTGACCCGCAAGGCCGGACCGGCGCTGGCCGCCGGTTGCACCCTGGTCTGCAAGCCGGCATCCCAGACCCCGTTCACGGCGCTTGCCCTGGTGGTGCTGGCCGAAGAGGCCGGCATCCCCAAGGGCGTGATCAACATCGTCACCGGTTCGGCCCGCGAGATCGGCGGCGCCATCACCGCCAGCCCGATCGTGCGCAAACTGACCTTCACCGGGTCCACCGAGGTGGGCAAGGTGCTGATCGAGCAGTGCGCCGCCACGGTGAAGAAGGTGTCGATGGAACTGGGCGGCAACGCGCCGTTCCTGGTGTTCGACGATGCCGATCTGGATGCGGCGGTTGAAGGCGCGATCGCGTCGAAATACCGCAACAACGGCCAGACCTGCGTCTGTGCCAACCGGTTCTATGTCCAGCGCGGCGTGGCCAAGGCCTTCGCCGACAAGCTGGCGGCGCGCGTGGCGCAGATGAAGGTGGGCGACGGCCTGGAAGCCGGCGTGGTTCTGGGGCCGCTGATCGATGATGCCGCGGCCGATAAGGTCGACGAGCTGATGGCGGACGCCACGTCGAAGGGCGCCGAGGTCGTGATCGGTGGTGGCCGGCATGAACTGGGCGGCCGGTTCTACAAGCCGACCATCCTGCTTGGCGCCACGCAGGACATGCGGCTGTCGCGCGAGGAGATCTTCGGCCCCGTGGCGCCGATTTTCGTCTTCGACGACGAGAAGGAAGCCGTCGGCTATGCCAACGACACCGAATTCGGTCTGGCCTCGTATTTCTATACCCGCGATGTCGGCCGGGTGTTCCGGGTGATGGAAGCCCTGGAATATGGCATCGTCGGCATCAATGAGGGGATCATCTCCACCGAGGTCGCGCCCTTTGGCGGTGTCAAGGAAAGCGGCATGGGCCGCGAGGGCTCGAAATATGGCATCGAAGACTATCTCGAAGTGAAGTACGCCCTGATCGGTGGCATCGGCGCCTGAGGCGGGATGTGACGGCCGGGCATCGGGGGCGGAGCGACGCGCAAGCCCACGATGCCCGGACGACGCCACACACACACCGCGACCGGACGCACCAGGAGACGCAAACGCATGTACGATTATGACCTGCTCACCATCGGCGCCGGTTCGGGGGGCGTCGCGGGTTCCCGCCGCGCGGCGGAATATGGCGCGCGCGTCGCCATCGTCGAGGCGGGCCGGGTGGGCGGCACCTGCGTGCTGAGAGGGTGTGTGCCGAAAAAGCTGCTGGTCTATGGCGCGCGATTCCGGGACGAGATCGAGGACGCCAGGGGCTTCGGCTGGACGATCGACGGCGCGCGCCACGACTGGGGGCGTCTGATCGAGACCAAGAATCGCGAACTGGTGCGGCTGGAAGGCATCTATGAACAGATGCTGGCCAATTCCGGCGTGACCGTGCTGCGCGGCCGCGGCCGCGTGACCGGCCCCCATGAGGTCGAGGTGGACGGCCGTACCGTCACGGCGGAGAACATTCTGATCGCGACCGGCAGCCATCCCTATCTGCCGAAGATCCCCGGGATCGAGCATGTCATCACCTCGGACGAGGCGTTGGACCTGCCGGCACTGCCGGGGCGGATCGTGATCATCGGCGGTGGGTATATCGCCACGGAATTCGCCTCCATCCTGTCGACATTGGGGGCCGCGACCACGCTGGTGCTGCGCTCGGAGCAGATCCTGCGCGGCTTCGACGGCGATGTCCGCGAGGCGGTGGCCGGCGAGATGGCCGCGCGCGGCATCGATTTCCGTCGCCATGTCGAGCCGGTGCGCATCGACCGGCTGGCCGAGGGGTTTGCGGTCACCTTGACCTCGGGCGAGGTGCTGGAGACAGATCTTGTCATGTTCGCGACCGGCCGGGTGCCGAACACCGCCGCGCTGGGGCTGGATGCGATCGGCATCCACACCCGCGACAATGGCGCCATCGTGGTCAATGACAGGTTCGAGACCCATATCCGGTCGATCCATGCGGTCGGCGACGTCACCGACCGGTTCCAGCTGACGCCGGTCGCCATTGCCGAGGCGCGGTCGCTGGCCGAGCGGTTGTACAACGACAATGGCTATAAGCTGCGCTACGACACCCTGCCGACGGCCGTGTTCTGCACGCCGCAGATCGGGACTGTGGGGCTGACCGAAGAGGCGGCCCGGCGGATGTATGCCTCGATCCGGATCTTCCGGGCGCGGTTCCGGCCGATGAAACACACCCTGACAGGCCGCGAGACCCGGATTCTGATGAAGCTGGTGGTGGATGCGGCCAGCGACCGGGTTCTGGGTGCCCATATGGTGGGCGACGACGCCGCCGAGATCATCCAGTCGCTGGCAGTGGCGATCACCTGCGGTGCCACCAAAAAACAGTTCGACGAGACGATCGCGCTGCATCCCAGTGCCGCGGAGGAATTCGTCACCATGCGCACGCCGGTGACGGACTGATCTTTCCGCACCGCACAATATGGCGGTGTGGATATTTCGTGCGGTGATGGCTTGCGGCGCCGATTGTTGCAACATCATCTGCCGCCGGTTTTGGCTGCCGCACCCGCCTTTTGTTTGAAAAGCAGGGGGTGCGGCGGTATAGGTTCCTGACCCGGCATGGCGGTACCCGTGCCGGGCAGATCGCGTCATGCACGGTCGTGTCATCCGCCAGTACCTGTGCGTCCCATCCTGCCTACACCACAAGTCGTCTCTTCCGATCGGTCCGCCGATCCCGACGCCCGCGAGGACCTGCACCCGATGCCTGCCAACTGGACCCCGCAAAGCTGGCGCGCGCTGCCGATCAGGCAGCAGCCCACCTATGACGATCCGGCGCATCTTGCCCGCGTCGAGGCCGAGCTTGCAGGCTATCCGCCGCTGGTCTTCGCCGGGGAAGCCCGGCGGCTGAAGGCGCAGCTGGCCGGTGTTGCCGAGGGCCGCGCCTTTCTGCTGCAGGGCGGCGACTGCGCCGAAAGCTTCGCCGAATTCAGCCCCAACAATATCCGCGACACCTTCCGGGTGCTGTTGCAGATGGCGGTGGTGCTGACCTATGGCGCCGGCATGCCGGTGGTGAAGGTGGGCCGGATGGCGGGGCAGTTCGCCAAGCCGCGCTCCGACGACATGGAAGTGCGCGATGGCGTGTCGCTGCCGTCCTATCGCGGCGACATGGTCAATGGCATCGAGTTCGACGAGGCCGCCCGCCGGCCGGACCCGGACCGGCTGGTGAAGGTCTATAACCAGTCGGCGGCGACATTGAACCTGCTCAGGGCCTTTGCCCAGGGCGGTTTCGCCGATCTGCACCTGGTGCACAAGTGGAACCTGGCCTTTGTCGGCGGATCGGAACAGGCCGAACGCTATCGGGCGACCGCCGAGCGGATTTCCGATGCGCTCGATTTCATGGCGGCATGCGGGGTCAATTCCGAGACCGCGCCGCAACTGCGCCAGACCGATTTCTTCACCAGCCACGAAGCCCTGCTGCTGGGTTATGAACAGGCGCTGACCCGCGTCGACAGCACGTCTGGCGACTGGTATGGCTGTGCCGCCCATATGCTGTGGATCGGCGACCGCACCCGGCAGCTCGACGGGGCGCATGTCCAGTTCCTGGCCGGGATCAGCAATCCGATCGGCGTGAAGGCCGGGCCGTCGATGGACCCGGACGAATTGCTGCGGCTGATCGACGTGCTGAACCCGGAAAACGAGCCCGGGCGCCTGACCGTGATCGTGCGCATGGGCGCCGACAAGGTTGGCGACAAGCTGCCGGCGCTGGTGCGCAAGGTGGAGGGGGAGGGCCGCAAGGTTGTGTGGTCCTGCGATCCGATGCATGGCAACACCATGAAGACCGAAACCGGTTACAAGACCCGGTCGGTCGACCGGGTGCTGTCGGAAGTCCGCAGCTTCTTCGCCGTTCATCAGGCCGAGGGCAGCCATGCCGGCGGCGTGCATTTCGAGATGACCGGTCAGGACGTCACGGAATGCGTCGGTGGCCTGCGCGCGCTGGACCAGTATGGTCTGGCCGATCGCTATCACACCCATTGTGATCCTCGCCTGAATGCCGAGCAAAGCCTGGAGCTGGCTTTCCAGATCGCCGATGCCTTGCGTCGCGAACGTCTGGGGCTGCCGCAGGCGGCCGTCGCCGCTGCCGGTGGCGTCCGGTGACCAACCGGGTCGGGCCCGGCCCTGTGCCGGAAGCGGCCGCCAGCGACACCGCTGCGGCCGCCCCGTCCTTTCAGGATCCTGCCGCAGAAGGCACTGAACCGCCGAGGCTTCGCATGCCCGCGAGCAACGACTTCGTCGCCGCCTATACCGATGTCTATTTCAAGCGGACGCGTCGGATCGTCGAACGCTTCGGCGACCGCAGCGTGACCTATGCCGTGTTCATGCGCCGCCCGGTGCTGGCGACGCTGAAGCTTGCCATCGACTGGATCGAGGCGATGGCGCGGCTGCGCGGGGTGGAGATCAATATCGAGCCATGCCACGAAGAAGGCTCGTGGGTCGGCGCGGGCGAGCCGCTGATGTATCTGACCGGGCCGATGTCGGCGCTGGTGGAACTGGAGACGGTGTATCTTCAGCGGATCGGCGCACCTTGCGTTGCCGCCTATTACGCCTGGAGCATGGCGGTGGCACTGCCCAAGGCCGCGTTCCTGGCCATGGATGCCCGCCATTGCGCCGGTGCCGAGATGGCCGAAATGATGGCCTATGCGGCCAGTGTCGGGTCGATCGCCGCCCAGGCCGAGGGGGCCGTGGGCTTCGTCGGCAACGCGACCGACGCAACCGCGGTGCATTTCGGCAATGCCCATGGCTTCGGCACCATGCCCCATGCCCTGATCGGCTATGCCGGATCGACGCTGCGGGCGGCCGAGATGTTCGTCGACACCTTCCCCGGCGATGCGCTGACCGTGCTGGTCGATTATTACGGCGCGGAAATCACCGATGCGCTGACCGTCTGCCGGCGTTTCCCCGAGATGGCGGCAGCGGGCAAGCTGTCGGTGCGCCTGGACACGCATGGCGGCCGCTTCCTTGAAGGCCTCGATCCGGCGCTGTCTTATGAAGCGCTGGAGCGTAACCGCCCGGATGCGATCCGCCGCTATCGCAGCGAGACCGAGTTGAAATGGTTGCTGGGGCCGGGGGTTTCGGCGGCGGCGATCTTCCAGATGCGGAACGCTTTGGACGACGCCGGGTTCGACAAGGTGCGGATCGTGGCCTCAAGCGGCTTCGGTCCCGAGAAATGCCGGGTGATGGGCAGCGTCGAGGCTCCGATCGACGTGGTCGGCACCGGGTCGTTCCTGCCTGAGAAGTGGAGCGAAACCTATGCCACTGCCGATATCGTGTCCTATGACGGGCGCGAGAGCGTGAAGGTCGGCCGCGAATTCCTGCTGCCCTCGCGTCGCCCGCGCCGGTGACACCCCCGGATATCGCCTGGTCCACCGGCACACACATCTGATATCGGTATCCGATCATGACCCAGCTTCTGACCCTGGCCCTGGCCCAGATCAACCCCGTGGTCGGCGATGTCGACGGCAATGCCGAGCGCTTGCTGGAGGCACGCCGCGTTGCTGCGGAACAGGGCGCCGATATCTGTGTGGCCGGGGAACTGGCCCTGGTCGGCTATCCGCCGGAAGACCTGGTGCGCAAGCCCGCCTTCATGCGGGCCGTGCGCCAGAACCTGGACCGGCTGGCGGCCGTCACCACCGATGGCGGGCCGGCGATGGTGGTGGGTGCGCCGCTGGCCGATGACGACGGCCGACTGTACAACGCGGCCTTCGTGCTGGACGATGGTCGGATCACCGGGGTGGTGCGCAAGCATGCGCTGCCCAATTACGGCGTGTTCGATGAAGTCCGGGTGTTCGATCTGGCGCCGCCGGCCGGCCCGGTGATGATCCGCGGCTGGCGGGTCGGGCTGATGGTCTGCGAGGATATGTGGCGCGCCGACAGCGCCGAATGCCTGGCGGAAAGCGGCGCCGAATTCCTGCTGGTGATCAATGGCAGCCCGTATGAGGTGGACAAGCGCGACCAGCGCCTGGCGCACGCGGTGGCCCGCATTCACGAGACCGGCCTGCCGCTGGCCTATGTCAATCTGGTCGGCGGTCAGGACGAACTGGTGTTCGACGGCGCGTCCTTCATGCTCGATCGCGACGGGTCGCTGAAGGTACAGGCGCCGGCCTGGGTGAGCGGGTCGATTCTGGCCCGTATCCGGCGGTCGGAAGCCGGCGAGGTCTGTGCCGAGGCCGGCGAGATTTCGCCCGAGCCCGAGGTGCTGGAGGCGATCTATGCCGCCATGACCCTGGGGCTGGCCGATTACGTCAACAAGAACGGCTTTCCGGGCGTGGTTCTGGGCCTGTCGGGCGGGATCGACAGCGCCTTGTCGCTGGCGGTGGCGGTCGACGCGCTGGGGCCGGACCGGGTGCGGACGGTGATGATGCCGTCGCGCTATACCAGCCGTGACAGCCTGGACGATGCGGCCGAATGCGCGCGCCTGACCGGCGTCCGCCTGGATGAAATTCCGATCGAGCCGGCGGTGCAGGCGTTTTCGACCATGCTGGCGCCGGTGTTCGGCGACCGTGGCCCCGATGTGACGGAAGAGAACATCCAGTCGCGCATCCGCGGCGTGACCTTGATGGCGCTGAGCAACAAATTCGGCGACATGGTGCTGACCACCGGCAACAAATCCGAGATGTCGGTCGGCTATGCGACGCTGTATGGCGATATGTGCGGCGGCTATTCGGTGCTGAAGGATGTGTACAAGCTGACGGTGTTCGAGCTGTCGCGCTGGCGCAACGGCAACCGGCCCGAGGGCGCGCTCGGCCCCGACGGGCCGGTGATGCCGGAGCGCGTGATCAGCAAGCCGCCATCGGCCGAACTTCGCGAGGACCAGAAGGACGAGGACAGCCTGCCGCCCTATGAGCGCCTGGACGCGATCCTTGAAGGGCTGGTCGAAAAGGAACTGCCGCACCGGGTGCTGGTCGAGCAGGGCTTCGACCGCGACGAGGTCGACCGGATCGCGCGGTTGCTGTATGTGGCGGAATATAAGCGGCGTCAGGCACCTCCGGGCGTGAAGATCACGCCGCGTGCCTTCGGACGCGACCGGCGCTATCCGATCACCAATCAATTCCGCGACCGCGCCTGACTGCCCTTGCCCATCTTGCCCCGGCTGCATGCCCGGGCTGCATGATCGAGTACCCGACCTGATGACCGTCAAGACCCGCTTCGCGCCGTCACCCACCGGCCGGCTCCATGTCGGAAATGCGCGCACGGCATTGGTCAACTGGCTGTATGCGCGCCAGTCCGGCGGCCTGATGCAACTCAGGATCGATGATACCGATCGCGATCGCAGCCTGGATGTCCATGTCGAGGGTATTCTGGCCGATCTGGACTGGCTGGGGCTTGCGGCGGATGAGTGCTTCCGTCAGACCGACCGGGCCGATCGCCATGCGGCGGCCTTTGATGGTCTGGTCGCGAGCGGCCGGCTCTATCCCTGTTACGAGACGCCCGAGGAGTTGGGCATCCGCCGCAAGGCCCAGCTCGCCGCCGGCAGGCCGCCGGTCTATGACCGCGCGGCCCTGCGGCTGACCGATGCGGATCGGCAGACGCTGGAAGCGGACGGCCGGCGCCCGCATTGGCGCTTCCGGCTGGATGATCGCGAAACCGCCTGGGACGACATGATCCGGGGCCGGATCGAGGTTCATGCGGGTTCGCTGTCCGATCCGGTGCTGATCCGCGCCGATGGCGCCCCCACCTATACGCTGGCCACCGTGGTCGATGATGCCGAGACCGGTGTCACGCATGTCATCCGGGGCGAGGACCACATCACCAATACGGCCGCGCAGATCCAGCTTTTCCATGCGTTTGGCGCCGATGAACCGCGCTTCGGGCATCTGGCGTGGCTGCTCGATCCGGCGGGGGCGGGGCTGTCGAAGCGGATCGGGTCGATGGCGGTCGGCGATCTGCGCGATGACGGCATCGAGCCGATGGCGGTTGCGGCGTTTCTGACCCGGCTCGGCACCTCGGATGCGGTGGAGCCGGCCCCGGATCTGGCGGCGCTGGTGGCAAGCTTCGACATCACCCGCTTCGGCCGGGCCGCGGCGCGGTTCGACCCGGCGGAACTGCTGCTGCTGAACGCACGCCAGCTACGGTTGGCCGATGCCGCTGCCGCAGCCCCCCGCCTTGCCGCGATCGGCGTGCCGGACGCCATGGCACCGGCGTTCTGGGATGCGGTTTCGGGCAATCTGGAACGGTTCGGCGATGCCGCCATCTGGTGGCGGGTGGTCGCGGGACCGGTGGATCCGGTGATCCTGGACGACGACACCAGCCGCGCGGTGCTGGCCGCCGCCCGCGACACCCTGCCCGACGAGCCTTGGGACGAGGCCAGCTGGGGCCTGTGGACCAAGGCGGTGCAGATCCGCGCCGGTGTGAAGGGCAAGGCGCTTTTCCGCCCGCTCAGACTTGCTCTGACCGCCTCGGAGCATGGACCGGAACTGAAAAAGCTGCTACCGATGATCGGCCGCGCCCGTGTGCTGGCGCGGCTGTGCGGCGAGGCTGCCTGAGTGCCCGGGACGACCTGACTTTCCGGAACAGCCCGAGGGCTGCGGATGTCCCCAGGCGATCCGCACCCGGCGCCAACGCCTGCCACCCCATTCATTCGTCCGGCGCCTCCGCCGTTCGCCGGTCTTTGATCGCCTGCCCCGAGGACGAGCCACCATGGCGCTTGCCGTCTACAACACCCGCACCCGTGCCAAGGAAGATTTCGAGCCGCTGGACCCCGCCCATGTGCGGATCTATGTCTGCGGCCCCACGGTCTATGACCGGGCGCATATCGGCAACGCCCGCCCGGTGGTGGTGTTCGACACCCTGTACCGGCTGCTGAAGGCGAGCTTCCCGCGCGTCACCTATGTCCGCAACATCACCGATGTCGACGACAAGATCATCCAGCGCGCCCATGACAGCGGCGAGGCGATCGAGACGCTGACCGCGCGGACGGCGAAGATGTTTCACGATGACATGGCGGCCCTGAACGCGCTGCCGCCCACCATCGAGCCGCGCGCGACCGAGCATATCCCGCAGATGATCGACATGATCCGCCGGCTGATGGCCAGGGATCATGCCTATGAGGCTGAGGGCCATGTGCTGTTCAGCGTGCCCTCCATGCCCGATTACGGCGGATTGTCGCGGCGCGACCGCGACGACATGGTGGCGGGTGCCCGGGTCGAGGTGGCCCCCTACAAGCGTGATGCCGCCGATTTCGTACTGTGGAAGCCGAGTAGCGATGATCAGCCCGGCTGGATGAGCCCATGGGGCCGTGGCCGTCCGGGCTGGCATATCGAATGCTCGGCGATGGCCGAGGCGCATCTGGGCGAGACCTTCGACATTCATGGCGGTGGTCAGGATCTGATCTTCCCGCATCACGAGAACGAGATCGCCCAGAGCCAGTGCGCTCATGACGGCGCCCTGTTCGTGCGCTACTGGATGCATAACGGCTTCATCAATGTTGATGGCGAGAAGATGTCGAAATCGCTCGGCAACTTCTTCACCGTCCGCGACCTGCTGGGCCATGTGCCGGGCGAGGCGGTGCGCCTGCTGATGCTGCAGACCCATTACCGCCGGCCGCTGGACTGGTCGCAATACGGCATGGAACACGCCAAGCTGACCCTGGACCGGTTCTACACCACTCTGCGGATGGTGGCGGATATCGAGCCGGATGGCGATTGCCGCAGCATCCCCGACGAGGTGTTCGACGCGCTGAACGACGACCTGAACACGCCGCTGGCGCTGATGCATCTGCATGAGTGGGTGGGGCAGGCCAATCGCAGCACCGACCGGTCGGAACGCGCGATGCTGAAGGCCCGCATCCTGGGCGCCGGCCACGCGCTGGGCCTGCTGCGCCACGAGCCCGAAGACTGGTTCCACGGCGGCAATACCGGCGACGGCGCGAGCGAGATCGACGCGGCCGAGATCGAGCGGCTGATTGCCGACCGCATCAACGCCCGCCGCAACCGCGACTTCAAGGCGGCCGACCAGATCCGAGACGATCTGAAGGCGCGCGGTGTTGTGCTGGAGGATGGGCCGGACGGCACCCGCTGGAAGCGTGGCTGATCGGCACATTGCCCAATGTCATTATTTTCTCATCCTGGCTTATTCTCGATGGTTGTTAGACTTCGTATATGAATATCAAGCTCCAATGAGAGGGGCAGGTATGCTCTCGGAGAAGCACATCGTCGCTGCGACCCGGTTCGGACTGGGCGTGACGCCGGGGATGATGGACGACATGAGAGACGATCCTCGCGGCTGGGTGGTGGCTCAGGTCGAGGGTGCCGTTACCGCGCAGGAATATGACGTGCCCATGCTCGACGAGAGATTGTCAGTTATCTTTCCAAAGGCAGGGGCAGGCGATGCCAAGACAATTTCGCGCAGACGGGAGGCGTTTATAAATAGTGCGCGAGAGGCTCGCATTGGGCGCGCTCTTTCAACCCCCTCTCCCTATGTTGAAAGACTGACGCGCTTCTGGTTTGGGCATTTTACTGTATCAACATCCAAGCTCATTATGCTCGTTCTGGTTGATTGGTATGAAGCGGAAGCTATTAGACCGTATATTCTGGGGCGGTTCCGCGACATGCTTGCCGCAACTACCCGACATCCTGCGATGATATGGTATCTCGATAACGTGGCGTCAGTTGGCCCCAATTCACCGGTGGGAAGGCGAGGCAAGCAGGGGTTGAACGAAAATTATGCGCGGGAACTTCTCGAATTGCATACACTTGGTGTCAGCGGAGGATATACTCTGCAAGACATCAGGGAAGTTGCCAAGGTTCTTTCTGGCTGGCGCGTTACGACGCGACCAGGAGAAGGTGCCATGCGTGTCGCGTTCGATGCCTCTTATCACGAACCCGGCGATAAGACGATCATGGGGAATGTGATTAGGGAAAGTGGGCCGGGGGAGCTTGATGAACTCCTTGACTATCTGGCGTCGTCCCCGGCCACCGCTCATCATATCGCCTACAGATTCGCCAAGCATTTTGTTGCAGATGTCCCACCGACCGCACTCGTTGATCTGCTGCAGCGTCGTTTTCTGGAAAGCGATGGGGATCTGCGGGAACTGGCGAGGTCGTTGGTCGAGTATGGCAATTGGAGCGAGCCTGCGCAAAAAGTGTTGCCGCCTGAAGATTGGGGGATAGCCTTTGCCCGCTTGGTCTCAATGCAGGCGATGGGCGTGTCGGCACGCATTCGCAGCGCCGTGACACAAATGGGCCAGTCGAGCTATTCAGCGCCGTCTCCCAAAGGCTGGCCGGATGAATTGAATGCCTGGCTGACGCCGGAGACGATTATCGCGCGAACTTCATGGGCCCGGCATCTGATGGAGGATGAGGACATTCCACCCGATCCACGAGATATTCTGGACCTGTATGGCGAAACGATCGGAGAGGCCGAGCGGATGATCATTGCAGGTGCACCGTCACGTGTGGACGGGCTCTCGTTGATCGCTGCCATGCCTAGGTTCAATCTGCGCTAATGAAGTGAGGACGCGTGATGAAGTGCTCGCGGCGCAATTTCCTGACCACGTCGGCCATGGTCCTGACAGGGGGTGTTTCGTTCTCGCTGCTACGGCCTTCCTTTGCGGCCGCGTCCGTTGACGATAGATACTTCATATTCGTGAACCTGAGGGGTGCCGCGGACGGAATGGCCACGTTGCCACCTGTCGGCGATCCGGACTACGCGGATCTACGCGGGGCGCTTGCCTTCGACACGGCGGAGGTTGGTTTGATCGACGATGGCCTCTTCGCCTTCAACCCGGCACTGAACTCGCTTCGTCCGTGGTACGACGCTGGCGACCTGTTGTTCGTTCATGCCGTCGCGACTCCTTATAGAAACCGCTCCCATTTTGACGGACAGGCCGTTCTTGAAAACGGGCTCGCCGATCAACACCGGACAAATAGCGGGTGGTTGGGGCGGGCGCTCCAGGCACGTGACAATGCTCCGGTCGCCGTGGCCGTTGACGGTGGTGTACCTCTGGTGCTGACCGGCGCAGATCGGGTGATGAACTGGTCGCCTGGGAGAACCAGTGTACCATCCCCCGATGTGGTTGAGCGACTTGCGGCTCTTTATGAAGCTGATGCACGCTTTGCATCATTCGCTGATGCCATGAGAACCTCGGTAGACAGCATTAGGCGACTAAGGGCGACAGGGACGCCGCAAGCAGCATCCTTTGTCGTAGCAGCGCGTTTTTTGACAGAGAATGGTGGCCCGCGTGTCGCTGTTCTGTCAGTCGATGGCTGGGATACACATACGGTACAAGGAACCATCAAGGGACGATCTCAAGATGCACTGTCCAAGCTCGCAAATGGCTTGTCTACCATGAGACAGACACTTGGCGAGGAACGATGGACTAAGACGATTATTCTAGTTGCAAGTGAGTTTGGCCGTACTGCCCGCCCGAATGGCAGCAATGGGACCGATCACGGCACGGGAGGGGCGATGATGTTGTGCGGCGGCGCGGTGAATGGTGGTCGTATCGTTGCTGACTGGCCGGGCTTGTCTGAGTCGGCTCTGTACGATGGCCGTGATCTGAAACCCACTCTAGACATGCGTGCCGTACTCAAAGGGGTTGCGTTGGATCATCTGAGGGTTTCTCGGGAAAGCGTTGAAAACGTCGTGTTTCCCGCGACATCTGACGTTGTTCCGCTGGCTGATCTCGTCAAGATATAGAGAAGGCCCAGAGGTTTCCGTTTCGCATCGCTCGGTTCCGGGTGTTAAACATGTCCGGAATTATCCGACCGACGGAGACGAACCCCCATGTCCGGTGAGCGCATCTATCTGTATGACAGCACCCTGCGCGACGGCGCGCAGACCCGTGGCGTCGATTTCACGGCAGCCGACAAGGCGGGTGTCGCGCGCGAACTGGATAAGCTGGGCATTGATTATATTGAGGGTGGCTGGCCGGGCGCGAACCAGACCGATGACGCGTTCTTCGCCGATCTGCCCCGGCTGAGCCGGGCGCGGTTTTCAGCTTTCGGCATGACCCGGCGCTTCGGGCGGTCGGCCGAGAACGATCCCGGGCTTGCCGCGGTGCTTGGCGCCGATGTGCCGGCCGCATGTCTGGTGGGCAAAAGCTGGGATTTTCAGGTCACCATGGCACTGGGCGTGGAGCTGGACGAGAATCTGCGGATGATCGGCGACAGCATCGGCCATGCGGCGCGGGTCAAGTCCGAGGCCATGTTCGATGCCGAGCATTTCTTCGACGGCTATAAGGCCAACCCCGACTATGCGTTGGCGGCGGTCGGGGCTGCCTATGCCGCCGGCGCGCGCTGGGTGGTGCTGTGCGACACCAATGGCGGCACGCTGCCCCACGAGATCGACGAGATCGTCCGTCATGTCACGACCCTGATCCCCGGCGATCGCCTGGGTATCCACTGCCATAACGACACCGGCAACGCCGTGGCCAACAGTCTGGCGGCGGTGCGCGCCGGGGTGCGGCAGATCCAGGGTACGTTGAACGGGTTGGGCGAACGCTGCGGCAATGCCGATCTGGTGACCCTGCTGCCGACCCTGATGCTGAAGATGGGCTATACCACCGGCATCGATGAGGCAGGGCTGACCCATCTGACAACGGTCAGCCGCGCCTTCGATGAGCGGATGAACCGCGCGCCCAACATCCATGCGCCCTATGTCGGCGCCGCCGCCTTCGCCCATAAGGGCGGGTTGCATGCCAGCGCGGTGCTGAAGGATCCGCGCGCCTATGAGCATGTGGTGCCGGAACAGGTGGGTAACCGGCGCCATGTGCTGGTGTCGGACCAGTCGGGCCGGGCCAATCTTCTGGTGCGGCTGGCCGAGATCGGCATCGAGGTCGCGGCCGATGACCGGCGCCTGCCGGGGCTGCTGGAGCAGGTGAAGGCCAATGAGCATGTCGGCTATGCCTATGACGGCGCCGATGCCAGTCTGGAACTGCTGGCCCGCCGGGCGTTGGGCGAGGTGCCGGAATACTTCCGCCTGCAATCCTTCCGGGTGATCGATGAACGCCGCTACAACGCGCGTGGCGAGCTGGTGACCCTGTCGGAAGCAACGATCAAGATCACTGTGGGTGGTGTGCCGATCATGGCGGTGGCCGAGGGCAACGGCCCGGTCAACGCGTTGGACACGGCCCTGCGCCGGGCGATCGCCCAGACCTATCAGGGCGTGCGTGATGTCCGGCTGGTGGATTACAAGGTGCGGATCATGTCGGCGCCCGACGGCACCGGCACCGACGCGGTCACCCGGGTGGTGATCGAAAGCGCCGATACCACTGGCCATCACTGGTCGACGGTGGGCGTGTCGGCCAATGTGGTCAATGCGTCCTATGAGGCGCTGGCCGATGGTATCACCTACCGGCTGTTTCAGGCCGGCGTATCGGTGCCGGCGGCGGCCGACGCCGCCGCGGCCCTGGATGTGGGAGCCTGATCGACCGATGACCGACCAGTCCGAGCAGCGGCCGGCCAAGGCCGCTGCCACCCGTGGCCTCGACGGGCTTGGCGGCGTTCAGCCGGCTGTGATCCTTGTGAACACCCAGATCGGCGACAATATCGGCTCGGCCGCCCGGTCGATGCTGAATTTCGGCCTGACCGATCTGCGGCTGGTGGCGCCGCGCTGTCCCTGGCCCAATGATCGCGCGGGCGTGCTGGCCTCCGGCGCCGACGCGGTGCTTGAGCGGGCACGGGTCTTCGATACCGTGGCCGAGGCCGTGGCCGATCTGGATTTCCTGGCGGCATCGACCGCGCGCCCGCGCGACATGGTGAAGCCGGTCGCGACCCCGGCGGCGGCGGCGGCGCGGATGCGCGGCCATGCCGAGGCCGGCGGCCGGATCGGTATCCTGTTCGGACCGGAGCGCACCGGGCTTGAGAATGAAGACATCGCCCTTGCCGACCTGATCCTGACCGTGCCGCTGAACCCGGCCTTCGCCTCGCTCAATCTGGCGCAGGCCGTGGCGCTGTTCTCGTATGAATGGTTCACCACCCGCGACGAGACCGTGCCGGTGCAGATGGAGATGGGCCGCTATGGCCGGGCGTCGAAGAAGGAGGTGGCCTCGTTCTTCGATCATCTGGCGCAGGCCCTGGACTGGTCGGGCGTGATCCGGAATCCTGAGATGCGGCCGACGATGCTGCGCAACGTCCAGGCCATGTTTCAGCGCGCCGATCTGACCGGGCAGGAGGTCCGCTCGATGCGCGGCTTCCTGCACGGATTGATGATCCGTGGCGCCCGCGAGGGCGAACTGGCCGATTTCCCGTCCTATCGGCGCCGGCGCGCGGCGTTGGACCGGGCCGATGCCGCAGGGGCCACAGCGGCGGCCGGCATCGTTCCGCCAAAGGCACCCGGCCGCGCCCGCGGCCCCGATCGCCGCCGGGCCGCCGTCGATGCCGCCGCCGGGCGGATCACCATCGGCGCCCATGACGCGCTGCTGGTGGTGGACCTGCAATATGATTTCATGCCCGGTGGTGCGTTGGCGGTGGCCGATGGCGACGCGGTGGTGCCGCTGGTCAACCGGCTGGGCCGGCTGTTCGCCGAAGTGGTGCTGACCCAGGACTGGCATGCGGCGGGCCATACCTCCTTCGCCAGCAGCCATGCGGGGCATGCACCATTCCAGACCGTGGATCTGGACTATGGCGCCCAGGTGCTGTGGCCCGACCATTGCGTGCAGGGCAGCCGTGGCGCCGATCTGCATGACGGGCTGGATCTGCCGCAGGCACGGCTGGTGATCCGCAAGGGCGACGACCCGGCGGTCGACAGCTATTCGGCCTTTCTTGCCGCCGACCGCACCAGTCCGACCGGGCTTGACGGCTATCTGCGCAGCCGCGGCATCACCCGCGTGTTCATCTGCGGGCTTGCCACCGATTTCTGCGTGGCCTGGACCGCCCTCGACGCCCGCACCGCCGGTTTCGAGGCGGTGGTGGTCGAGGATGCCTGCCGGGCCATCGACACCGACGGATCGCTCGATCGGGCACGCCAGCAGATGCAGGCGGCCGGCGTGCGGCTGGTCGGCAGCGCCGAACTGACGGCTGCCGTCACCGGCTGAACGGCAACTGCCATGTCGCGGTGTTTTCGCATTGCAATCGACGTTATGTTATAACATAACATAAACCGGATGCCGAGATGCTTGACCGGTCATGAATCGCGCCTGTAGTCTCGGCTCAGACGGTTCCCTTCGGGGATCAAAAGGGAATGGGGTGCGTGTGTGTGTCTGGCTTGAGCCAGCGCCTGTGCCATGCCCCGGCTGTCCCCGCAACTGTAGACGGCGAGCCGGCCGTCCACTCGCCACTGGCGCGGCATCGGATGATGCGGCCGGGAAGGCGACGGTCCGGTGAAGACCCGTGAGCCAGGAGACCTGCCGTCTATCGTGGTCACGCGCGTGCCTGCCGGTCGGGGAGTACCGGTGGCGATGGTTGGTTTCCGCCGACCGTCCTGCCTGCGGTGATGTGCCACGCATAGTGAGGCATCATGCTGCCCGCACCGTCTCTGCCGGCAAGATCCGGCACTGCCGGCGACCACCCGTCGCCGTCGCTTTCCGGCTCCGCTGTTCCGATCCCCGCGCCCTGGGGCGATGCCGACGCGGCATTCTTCGCCGAGCACCTGGACCGATCCGATTATGCCCGCAATCTGGGAGAGTGCTTGCGCGCGCTCATGGGTGGGCGTGTCCGGTCGCTGATCGATGTCGGCGCCGGATCGGGGGTGCTTGGCCTTGGCCTGATCGCCCGGGGCGGACACTGGACCGCATGGGAGCCCAACGCCCATATGCGCGGCCGGCTGGCGGCGGTGGTGGCCGGCAGGACCGATCTCACCCTGGATGTCCGCGCCGATGGCTGGCAGGCGCTCGATACCGCCCCCATGGCCGACCCGGCCGATCTGGTGCTCTGCGCCAATATTCCGGGGCCGATCGGTGCTGCGCAGGCGCTCCATGCCCGCACCCGTGGTCGTGGCCGCAATCTCGCCTGGGTCGTGCCGGCGCAGGCGGGGCCGCGGAGCTGGTGCCTGTCTGGTTTCCTCCCCGATGACCTGCATGGCGACGATACAACGCCCGGCCACAGCTTGTGTCTCGATGAGCTTGGGCCGGACCATGCGCCAGATCTGGTGCATCTGGTCGACTGGCGTTTCCGTGCCCGGTTTGCCGATCATGCCGCGGCCCGCGACCACATGATCGACCGGCTGGCACGGCGTCATGGGCCGGTTTCAGATGATCTGGCGCACCGCCTGGACCGGCATCTCGACCAGGCGCTGATGCCGGCCGATGACGGCGGCGTCATTGCCGAGGCGCCGAAGGTGAGCGCCATCCTGCTCTGGCACGGCTGATCGGGGCACGCCCGCATCTCTTCCCACAAGACCAAGAAACCGGACATCATGATCATGCGCAGCTCTTTCACGCGCCGACGCGGGCCATCGGCGCTGGTGGCCCTCTGCACCATAGTGTCACCGGCGCCGGTGCTGGCCGATGACGTCGCTGCCACGGAACTCGACCGTATGGTCATCACCGCCCAGGGCCGGCCGGAGCCGCGGGCGCGGGCCTCGGGCACGGTGCAGGTGATCGACACCGACACCATCCGGCGCTCGTCTGCCCGCTCGGTCACCGATCTTCTGGCCGAGAACGCGGTCGGGTTCTTCAGCGACTGGAGCCCCGGTCAGACCTCGTTCAACATCCGTGGCGGTGCCACCGACGGCCAGGGCCGCGACTGGCGCAGTCAGGTGACCGTGCTGATGAACGGCCGCCGCGCCGGCACCGCCAATCTGTCGAAGCTGTCGCCCGATGATCTGGACCGGATCGAGATCATCCGTGGCCCGGCCTCGGTGATCTATGGCGCTCAGGCTATCGGCGGCGTGGTCAATCTGATCACCCGGTCGGGGGCGACCGAAGAGGCCGGCAGCGAGATCACCGCGCGCGTCGGATCGTTCGGCCTTGCCCGCGGCCATGCCGCCACCGCCGGCGCCAGCGGCGGCTTCGATCATTATGTCGGCCTGGGCGGCGGCGTGCAGGACGATTACGACACGCCCGAAGGCCGGCTCGACAACACCGGCTGGCGGCGTGGCGGCGGGCTGGGCGCCTTCGGCTTCCAGAATGAGCGGTTGGGGCGCATCGACCTGACGCTGCGCACCGACGGCGTCTATGATGCCGGCTTCCGGGGCTCGCAATGGGACACCAACAACACCGATGACCGGCGCAATGCCTCGATCGATCTGGGCTGGGACCGGGAATTCGGTGCCGGGATCGGTGTTGCCGCGCAGGCCTATGTGGTGCGCGATGTCGACAGCTTTCATTGGGGGGCCGAACGTCAGCGCAGCGGCGCCGACGGCTTCTCGTCCGACGACAACCGCCGGCAGCTTGACGTGATGGGCCTGAAGCTGGCGCCGCGTCTGGCGGTCGATGACGACACCGATCTGATCTTCGGCATCGATGCCGAAACCGCGAAACTGCGCAGTGACCGTGTCCGGCAATCGGTGACCGGCGGGACGACCGCCCAGGTGCCGCCCTATGACATCAACGAGGATACCGACAGCCTCGGCGTCTATGGCGAGGCCGTGCACCGGGCGTTCGACGATGCCTTGACCCTGCGTGGCGGGGCGCGCTGGAGCTATGGCCGGGTGTCGACCCGCGTGACCCCGAACCAGCCGCTGCTGGTGAAGCGCACCGAAAGCTGGGATGACGTGACCTGGAGTGTCGGTGCCGCCTGGGCCGCGTGGCCGACCGTGACGCTGAGGGCCGGGGTGGCGACCGGCTTCCGCGCGCCCACCGGCACCGAGCTTGCCTCGGATTTCACCGCCGTCGGTGGCGGCCGCACCTTCGGCAATCCGGATCTCGATCCCGAACGCAGTCTGCAATTCGAGCTGGGCGCCGCCCATGCCGACGGGCCGCTGTTCGTGGATGCGGCCCTGTTCCAGAACACGATCACCGACCGCATCACCACGGTGACCACCGGCACCGATCAGCGGACTTATGCCAATGCCGGCGGCGATGCCATCATCCGCGGGCTGGAACTTCAGGCCCGCTATGACCTTGCCCGCCGGCTTGGCTGGCAGGACTGGGCGCTGGCCGTTCAGGGATCAGGGGTGTGGAATTTCGAAATGCGCGACGAGGGCGCCGATCCGGCGCTGACCGGCCCCGATCGCACGCGGCTGCAACGGATGCATGAAACCCAGGCGGCGCTGGGGGTGAGCTTCGGCGCGCGCGGCATCTGGTCGATGACGACGACGGCTGTCTTCCGTGGCCCGCTCTATTACGAGACCGAGGAGTCGCTGGTGGCCGGTGCCGAGTCCGACAGCCGGTATGTGCATCGCAAGGGGTCGAGCTGGCTGATGAACCTGCGTGGCGACTGGTATGTGACTGACGCCCTGACCCTGTTCGGCGGCATCGACAATCTGTGGGATGTGAACGATCACCCGCTGTTCATCGCCACCGACAGCGTGCCCTATCGGGGCGATCCGGTGTCATCGAACGGTGGCCTTGGCAACAGTCAGGCCGGACGGAGTGCCTATGTCGGCGCGACCTGGCGGTTCTGATTCACGCCGGCCTCGTCATCTTGGGGGCGCGTTGCTGGCGCTGATCGTGCTGGCGGTATCGGTGATGCCATCCGGTATTGTCCGCGCGGCGGATGGCTGGCCGCGTCGGGTCACCGACGCGCTGGGGCGCGAGGTGGTGATCCCGGCCGCCCCCCGGCGGATCGTCGCCATCTTCTCTAGCAATGTCGAGATGCTGGCCGCGATCGGCGCCGGCCCTGAGATCGTGGCGATCGAGGCCTGGACCCGCTATCCGCCTGAGATCGTGGCACGGGCCGGGCGGGTGGGTGGACGGCTGGGGTTTTCGGTGGAAGCGATCGCCCGGATGGATGCCGATCTGGTGGTGATGACCCCGGCACGACAGGCGGCGGCCGGCATGGTCGATCCGCTGGGGCGGATCGGCATTCCGGCGATCGTGCTGACCCATCGGCGCCTGGGCGACATCCTTGGCAATATCCGCCTGCTGGGCCGCGCCACCGGCCATGACGCGGATGGCGATGCCGTGGCGGCGGCGATGGCGGCGCGGATCGATCATCTGCGCCGCTGCCTGGCCGGCCGGCCGCCGGTGCGGGTGTATCTTGAGACCGGCAGCGACGATCGCGGTGCGGCGTTCACCCTGCGCGATGCCACCTATACCGGCGATATCCTGCGCGCCGCCGGCGGCGTCAGTGTCTTTGCCGGTCGGGACCGGCTGGGCCGCGTGTCGGGAGAGGCGGTGTGGCAGGCGGACCCCGACATGATCCTGGTCGCCGGCACGCCAGAGCAGGCGCAGGCGCTGACCACACGTCCCGGCTGGGACGGCATCAACGCCGTGGCGCGTGGCGATGTGGCGGCGGTGTCGCGGGCGCTGTTGCTGATCCCCGGGCCACGGGTGGTGGACGGGGCCTGGATGCTGGCCCGGTTGCTGCATCCTGCGGCTTTCGCCGCCGGGGGCGCCTGTGCCGATGCGCCTCAGTCTGTGGAAGGGGCAGGCGGATGACCCGGACCCTGGCGTTCACCCTGCTGACTATTGCTGCGGTGGCGGCGGTTCTGGCCGGGCTGTGGCTTGGCACCGAAACCGCGACGCGCGCCGATCTGGCCGGATTGATCGCCGGCCGCGACGGAGGCGTTCGGGACGGCCCGTTCGCGCGGCTGCTGCTGTACTGGCGGCTGCCGCGGGTGCTGGCGGCCTTTGCCGTCGGCGCCTGCCTGGGCGTTGCCGGGGCGGTGTTCCAGGGCGTGTTCCGCAATCCGCTGGCGGAGCCCTGGCTGCTGGGCACGGCGCCGGGGGCGGCACTTGGTGCCGCCGTGGCCCTGCTGGTGCCGCTGCCGGTGGCCCCGGCGCTGGCCCTGCCGGTGCTGGCGATCGTCGGTGCCTGGGGCGCGACCTGGATCGTGATCGTGGCGGCGCGGGCCGCACGGATCGCCGATGTCACCGGCGTGCTGCTGGCGGGGGTGGCGGTGGCGGCGGCGCTGGGTGCCGTGCGCGGCCTGCTGCTGCTGGCCCTGTCCGACGATACCGTGAACCTTCAGGTGGTGATGAGCTGGACGCTGGGGGGCATCCACACGCCGGATGCAGGCGGGCTCGCTCTGCTGTGGGGGCTCAGCCTTGCCGGCATCGCGCTCGCGATGGTTCTGGCGCCGGGGCTCGACCGGCTGGGGCTGGGGGATGAGGCCGCCGGCGCCATGGGCCTGAACGTCCGGCGCTTCACCGAACTGGCGGTGCTGGCCGGTGCCGCGATCACGGCTGTGGCCGTGGGGTGGGGCGGGCTGGTCGGTTTCGTGGGGCTGATGGTGCCGCATATGGCGCGGCGGCTGGTCGGTCCCGGCCATCGTGTCCTGATTCCGGCCTCGGCGCTGGCCGGCGGGGCGCTGGTGGCGGTGCTCGACGGGCTTGCCCGGTCGCTGCTGCCGCCGGCCGATCTGCCGCTTGGTCTGTTGACGGCGCTGATCGGCACGCCGGCCTTTCTGCTGGTGCTGGGTCAGGCCCGTGGCGGTGTAAGATGAGGGCGCGCGGGATGAGTGAGGCGGCGGCGCTTGGTCTTGAGCATGTGACGGTGCATCTGGGCGGAAGACCGGTGCTGCACGACCTGTCGCTCGATCTGGTGCCGGGCGAGATGCTGGCGCTGGTCGGGCCGAACGGGTCCGGCAAGACCACCGCCTTACGGGTCATGGCCAGCGCTCTGGAGCCGGCGGCCGGCCGGGTTCTGCTCGACGGCGCCCTTCTGGCCGACCGCGCGCGGCGGATGCGGGCGCGGGACGTTGCCTATCTGCCGCAGGGCTTCCGCAGTCACTGGAACCTGACCGTGGCCGAGCTGATCCGTCTTGGCCGCGAGCGCGGGGCAGGGTGGCTGCCGGGCGGCGTCGCCGGCGGTGCCAGTGTCCGGGGGCGGCCGGTGCCACCGCCGGCAGCGCTCGACCTCGACCGGCTGCTCACCCGGCGGCTCGACGACCTGTCAGGGGGGGAGCGGGCGCGGGCGGCGCTGGCCTGGGCGCTGGCGGCACCGGCCCGGCTGTTGCTGGCCGACGAGCCCACAGCCAGTCTGGACATCGCCCATGCCCTGGCGGTGATGCGGCTGCTGGCCAGCCTGCGCGGCGCCATGACCGTGGTGGTGGTGGTGCATGATCTGGGGCTGGCACTGGCCCATGCCGACCGGGTGGCGGTGCTGGATGGCGGCCGGCTGCGGGCGGTGGGGACGCCGCGCGCGGTGCTGGCATCCGGGGCCGCCGACGACGCCTTCGGTCTCAGCTTCAGGCCGGTGGCGGCCGCCGTCGGCACCTGGCCGGTGGCGGTGGCGCCGGAGCCGGCGGGGGCGGCGGTGGCAGATGGGGCAGAGCGGCCGAAAAGGGGGTGATTCCCTTTGACAACACCGGCTCCCGCCTATAAATAGACCCGATCCTCTACTGCGGTCCTACCCGTTACTGAACGGTTTAAACACAAGATGACCAAGCGCATCCAGGCCAAGCACAAGATCAGCCGGCGGCTCGGCGTGAATCTTTGGGGCACGGCCAAGAGCCCGGTGAACGCACGTGCCTATGGCCCCGGCCAGCACGGCCAGCGTCGCCGTAAGCCGTCGGACTACGGTCTTCAGCTTGCTGCGAAGCAGCAGCTGAAGGGTTACTACGGTAACCTGACCGAGAAGCAGTTCCGCCGCGTCGTGGACGAGGCGACCCGCCGCAAGGGCGAGTCGACCGAGAACCTGATCGGCCTGCTGGAAAGCCGTCTCGACGCGGTTGTCTATCGCTCGAACTTCGTTGCCAGCGTCTTTGCTGCCCGTCAGTTCGTCAATCACGGTCATGTTGCGGTCAACGGCCGCCGCGTGACCATCCCGTCCTACCGCCTGAAGCCGGGCGACGTGGTCAGCGTGCGCGAGAAGTCGCGTCAGCTGACGATCGTTCTCGAGGCCACCCAGCGCCGTGAGCGTGAAGTGCCCGATTACATCGACGTCGACTACGACAAGCTGACTGCGAGCTACAACCGCATGCCGCAGCTTGCCGAAGTGCCCTACCCGGTGCAGATGGACCCGAAGCAGATCATCGAGTACTACTCGCGTTGATCGGCTGAAGGGGCTTCATCAGGCTCCCGACCACGAAACGCCCCGCCGGATCTCCGGCGGGGCGTTTCGCGTCTCAGGCGGGGCCGCCAGGTCAGATCATCGCTCAGTCGCCGGCCTGGCGGACGCCGCGGCGATAGTCATCCGGGGTGACGCCTGTCAGGCGACGGAACATGGCGATGAATGCCGAGGCGCTGCCGTAACCCAGATCCAGGGCCACGGCCTCGACCTTCTCTCCGGCAGTCAACCGGGGCATGGCCTTCAGGACGCGCAACCGTTGCCGCCATTCGGCCAGCGACATGTCCAGGTCGCGCTGGGATCGCCGCATCAGCGTGCGTTCCGTGATGTTGACCACCCGCGCCAGCTCGGCCAGCGACAGCGTGCAGCCGGGATCGGCATCCAGCATCGCCAGAACCCGGCCGAGTTGCGGATCATCCGATGTCGGCAGATAGCTGCCGGCGCAGCCTGCCACCGCCAACTGGTCGACCAGCACCCGCAACAACCGGCTACCGGCCTCGTCATAGGGCGGCGTGATCCTGCTGTGGCGGAGATGATCGAGCATGGCCATCACCATCGGCGTCAGGCTGAGAGCGCAGGTCATCACCGGCAGGGCATCGGCGAGCGGCGTCGAGACATAGAGTGAGCAATGACAGGCGGCCTGATGGTTCAGCCCCCGATGCTCAACCCCCGGCGGCAGCCACAGGCCGTATTGCGACGGCGCCAGATAGTGGCAACCCGCGACCCGCACCTCCATCACGCCGCTGAAGGCATAGACGAATTCGCCCCAGGGGTGGCTGTGCAGCGGGTAGGTGGCATCCGCTGGCATGTCGGCGGTCCGAAAGACCACAGGTGCGGGCAGGGCGTCGACGAAGGGCGGCTGGTGCAGATGCATCGCATCACCGCGCCTGCGGCCATCGACGAACATGGGGTCTCTCCTGTCGGTGGGGCGCTATCGATTGTCGGTTCTTCACTATATCCATTCAACCCGACAAAGTCACAATGCCATACCGCGTCGAGAGCGCTTCGGACAAGGTGGATGGCATGCGCAAACCCCTGGATCTTCAGGCGTTCGGCCTGATGCTGATCGTCTGCGCGTCCCTGGGGCTGCAACAGGTCGCCCTGAAAGCCACGACGGGGGACGTATCGCCGGTGCTGCTGATCGCCATGCGCTCGGGCATCGCGGCCGTGCTGGTCGGGCTGTATATGCTGGCGTTGCGCCTGCGGTCGGGTATGCGCCTGCGGTTCGATGCCGGCGATGGCAACTGGAAACCCGGCCTGCTGGTCGGCTTCCTGTTCACGTTGGAATATCTGCTGCTCGGCGAGGCCCTGCGGCTGACATCGGCGGCGCATGCGGTGGTTTTTCTGTACACGGCACCGGTCTTCGCCGCGCTGATCCTGCACGTAATGGTGCCCGCCGAGCGGATGTCGCCCCGGCAATGGGTCGGCATCCTGATGGCCTTCGCGGGCGTGGTCGCGGCTTTTCTGGGGCAGCGCACGGGGTCTGATCGCGCCGTGGCCGACATGCTGGCTGGTGATCTGCTGGCATTGTTTGCCGGCGCCGCATGGGGCCTGACGACGGTGGTGGTGCGTGGCTCGCGCCTGTCGCGCGTTCCGGCGACACAGACGCTGCTGTATCAGTTGGCGGCGGCCTGCCTGCTGCTGTTGCTGGCGGCTGTGCTGCTCGATCAGATGACCTTTCGGCCGACCGCCATGGTCCTGGCCAATCTGGGTTTTCAGTCAGTGGTGGTGTCGTTTCTGGCTTTTCTGATCTGGTTCTGGCTGCTGCGCCGCTATGTCGCGTCGCGCCTGGGGGTGCTGTCGTTCATGACCCCGCTATTCGGCGTGCTGTTCGGCGTCTGGCTGCTTGACGAGCCGATGGAGCCGGGCTTTGTCGTCGGCGCGATGCTGGTTCTGGCCGGGATGACGGTGGTCAGCACGACAGGCCGGCCGGGATGGACGGGCCTTGCGATCAGGGCAGGCAGAGCACGGCGGCACCGACCGAGGGGATGAGGCCCGAGAGCAGGCCCAGCCCGGCGATGGCGAGGCCGGCCGCCTTGCGCAGGCCGGGCAGGGCGGCCGATCGGCGCAGCCCCGCGAAGCCCAGCGCGGTTGCGGCGACGGCGGGCACGGTGCCGAGGCCGAAGCCCGCCATCACCGACAGTCCACCTTCGGGGCTGCCGGTCATCATGGCATAGAACAGCGCGCCATAGACCATGCCGCAGGGCACGCAGCCCCAGGCGAGCCCTGAGACGAAGGCGCCGCCGGGACCTGCGGCGACGCCGACGCCGCCGATCCCAGCGGGGCGCAGCACCCGGGCGATGCCGGCGGTCAACGGCATGGCGAGCCGGTCGAGGCGGGCGAGCGACGGCACCAGCCCCGCGACCGACAATCCCACCCAGACCAGTGTGGCGGCCCCCAGCAGGCGGGCGATCTGATAGGCACCGGCCCGGTCGAGCCCGCCATAGACCGAGGTGCCGATGGCGCCGACCACCAGACCGGCGGTGGCATAGGCGACGACACGCCCGGCATGGGCTGCCGCCAGCGCCTTCAGCCGGCCACGCGTGCCGCCTTCGCCATCGAAGCTGAACATCAACCCGGCGGCGATGCTGCCGCACATGCCGGCACAATGCAGGCTGCTGGCGGCGCCCATCAGAAAGCCGCCGGCGAAGCTGAGTTCCGAAACCGCCATGGGTGTCACATCTGCGTCAGGGGTGACCGGCCGTGTCGTCGCCCGGCACCTCGGGCTCGGCGCTGCCATCGAGGGCGACCAGCATCATGGTGGCGATCATTGCCGGCACCGCCAGAAGGGCCGCATAGAGCGCCACGCCCATGCCGAGCGTGACGCAGCCGATCACCAGCAGCAGCAGAATATTGGTCAGCAGCAGCGGCAGGCCGCGTGGCGAGACCATATCGGCCAGGATGTGACGGATGCCTGTGCGAATCCGGCCGGCCATCGCCGCCACGGCCCCGAGATCGGGCAGGCGCGGCAGGGCGGCGGGTGCGACGCCGCTGGTCGCGGCACGGGCATGGGCACGCGCCACCAGCGCCATCGGCAGGCCGATCGCCAGCCAGATCAGGCTGGCGATGAACAGGCCGGGCAGGGCGATCAGCATGCCGCCCAGCCGCCCGGCCGTGCGCAGCGCCTGTGCCGCTAGGCCGATGGCGCCAAGCCCGCCACGGCCCGCGACCAGGATCAGCCGTGGCAGCAGCGACACCACCAGCGCGCCGCCGGCCGCGGCCACCGCCAGTTCGGGGCCGGCGACCATGGCGCCGATGGTTGCGGCGGCGATTACCGCCATCGCCAGCGGCCAGATGGAAGGTTGACGGCGGGGCGCGGCAGCACCGCCGGCGGAAGAGGTCGTCATCGACATGAGAACAGATCCGGACAGATGAGTGCAGTGGCAAGGCAGGGGGCGCCGTGGCCAGGACAATGGCGTGTCAGCGGATGACCGGCAATTCGACCAGATGTCGCATCTCGTCGGTGCCGCGGGTCAGCTTCAGCCGGATGAACCAGTGCCCGCCATTGGGGAAGGCCAGCGCGGCCATGGCGGTCCCGTCTCCGGCCAGCGGCGCGAAGCTGATCGGCAGGAGCTGAGGAATCCGGCCGGTATGTTCGGCCTCGCCCTGCACGACGACGCCATCCAGCGGCACGCCGCCGGCATCGGCGACACCGATCACCAGCCGGCCCCGCCGTGGATCGGTCGCATCGGGCAGATAGCGGGCATCGATCTGCCAGCCCAGTGCCGCCTCGGCCGCCCGTTCCTTCAGCACCCGGTCATAGCTGAGGCCGGTCGCATAGGCGTCGTCGGTGACCAGGCCTGTGAAGCTGTCATAGGCGATGGTCACGAACCCCGCCTGCACCGATCCCAGCACCAGAAAGAAGCCGATGATCGCGCGCGGAATCCAGCGATCCGACGGGCGCGGGGCTGGATCGCCCGGCATCCGAACCGGCGGGGGTGGTCCGATCCGCGCGGTCATGGCTCCGGCTCCCAGAAACGGGTGTCGACGCGGGCAAGCTCGGCGCCGGTTTCCGTGTCGTTGAAGACCAGCGTCACCGGTCGCGGCCCGCCGGCATGTGCCGGCTGTTCGTGCAGTTCGCCGGCATGTGCCGGCTGTTCGTGCAGTTCGCCGGCATGTGCCGGCTGTTCGTGCAGTTCGCCGGCATGTGCCGGCTGTCCGCGCAAGGGGGGCCGGGTGATCAGCAGCCGGTTGGCGGCACTGCGCTGACCGCTGACCATCATCAGGGCGGCGTCGGCGCCATCTCCGGCCGCGAAGCGCAATTCCGCCGCCGGCATGCCGTCGACCGAGGCGGTCACCGCGTCCAGCCGGGGCAGGCGATGTGACAGCCGCACGACATAGTCGTTGCGCACGCTGCCATCCGACAGCAGCACATAGCGGGGTGTGCTCTGCGGCTCGACATCGATCTGCACCGCCGTCATGCGGGTGACGCCGATGGTGACTGCAAGCAGGGCCGCGACCATGGCCGCGCCGAACACCATCGCCTTGGGCTGAAACAGCCCGATACGTGCCGGCGGCGCCATCGGTGCCGGATCGGCCTGTTCGGCATCGAAGCGGATCAGCCCGGTCGGCCGGTCGATGCGGGTCATCACCTCGTCGCAGGCATCGATGCACAGGCCGCAACCAATGCAGCCCATCTGCAATCCGTCGCGGATATCGATGCCGGTGGGGCAGACCTGAACGCAGCGGCCGCAATCGACGCAGTCACCGCGGCCGGCCACGGCATCCGGCGCCAGCCCGACGCGGCCATCGGCGGCGACGGCGAAGGCTGTCACCTGTGCCATCGGCGCGGTCGCCGCCGCCGCGGGTGTGGCCAGCAGATCGGGGCGCAGCGCCACCCGCTTGCGGGCGCGCGGCTCACCCCGTGCGGCACGATAGGTCACCACCAGGCTGTCGCGGTCGAGCAGGGCCGACTGGAAGCGCGGCCAGGGGCACATGTGCAGGCACACCCGTTCCTGGGCGTGGGCGCCCAGAACATAGGTGAAGCCGGCGATGACCAGAATGGTGCCATAAGCAGCCCCCGGCAGATCGCCCGACAGCAGTCGGCCGGCAAGGCTTGGCGCGTCGACAAACCACGCAGTGAAGCCGATACCGGTGGCAACCGCCACAATCGCCGACAGCGCGAGCGTGATCGGCCGGACCCGCGCCTGATGGCCCCGGGCCAGCCGGTGCGCCAGCCGCCCGATGCCGCCGAAGATATCGGTCCACACCGTCTGCGGGCAGGCGAAGCCGCACCAGACCCGGCCCGACAGGCTGGTGGCATAGAACAGCCCGAAGGCGCCCGCCACCATCAGCCCCACCGCGATCGGCAGATCCTGCGGCCAGAATTCCAGACCGAAGACGAACAGCCGCCGACCGGGCAGGTCGAACAGCACCGCCTGATCCGGCAGCCCCGGCCCCCGATCCCAGCGCAGGAAGGGCACCAGGAAGAAGATCGCCAGAAAGCCCAGAATCAGCCGGGTCTTCAGCCGCCGGAAATGGCCGCGCACCGGCTGGGGCAGGTGGCGCCGGCGGTTGCGGCGCCGTGCTGCCGCGGCCTTGGGGGCATGTGTGCCGGCGATGCCAGGCGAGACGCCGTGGTCCGAGGTTGCGGTCATTTCTCACCCCCGCCCAGCGTGTGGACATAGACCGCGATCATCCGCACCGTCGCTTCGTCCAGCCGCTCGCCGAAGGCCGGCATCACGCCCATGCGGGGATGGGCGATCTGGCGGCGGATAGCATCGGTGCTGCCGCCATACAGCCAGATCGCGTCATCCAGGCGTGGCGCGCCGAAATCGCGGCCCCCGCCGCCGGTCTCGCCATGGCAGGCGGCGCAGTTCTGCGCGAAGACGGCGGCACCCGGCATGGCCGCACGGCTGCCGGCCTGCGCCGGATCGGCCAGGGTCTTCACATAGGCCGCCGCCTGATCGATCTGGTCTGGCGGCAGGATCTCGCCGAAGCCCGGCATCATCGACTGGCGGGTGTCGGGATGATCGGAGCGGATGCCATAGAGAATGGTCTGGCGGATGTCGGTGATCTGGCCACCCCAGATCCAGTCGTCATCGACCAGCGCCGGGAACTGCCCGGCCTGTCCACCGGCGCCCACGCCATGGCAGGCGGCGCAGTTCTCGTTGAACGCCGCCTGACCGCCGGCGGTGGCAAAGCGCCTGAGCGCGTCGTCGGCCTCGATGCTCTCGATCGGTGCCGCGACCAGGGCATTGCGCATACCGGCCTGGGCGGCGCGTGCCGCCGTGACGTCCTTGACCAGCTCCTCGGCGCTGCTATAGCCGAGCGCGCCTTCGTAATAGCGTTCGGTCGTGGCAAAGGACGGGTAGAGATACATGTAGAGCAGGGCCACGGCGATCGAGACCAGGAACACGCCCACCCACCAGCCGGGGATCGGCGTCGACAATTCCTTGATGCCGTCCCATTCATGGCCGGTGGTATAGCGTCCGGTCAGGTCGTCGCGTTCCGGCCGCTCGTGATGATCAGGGCTGGCCATGGTCGTCATCCTTCAGGGCGAACGGAATCCGGGCGTGGTCTTTCATCCGGTCGCGCGCCGACGGCCGGAAGGTCCGGACCAGGATCACGGCGAACAGCAACACGGCCGCGACCAGCCAGTACTGGTAGATCAGGGCGCTCAAGGCATCGATCATCTGCCGGCCTCCACGCTCGACCCGGCGATGCCGGCGCCGATGCCGGTTTCCAGCCGCACATCCGAGAAATCGACCATCGTGCCCAGAACCTGGAGATAGGCGACCACCGCATCCATCTCGGTGATCCGGTCGGGCTGGCCGTCATAATCGCCGATCTTGGCGCCGGGATAGCGGGCGCGCAGGGCATCGGCATCCTGGCCGGTGGCCTGGGCGCGCAGATCCGCTTCGGCCCGGGCGATCATCTCCTGGCTGTAGGGCACGCCCACCTTGCGCAGCGCGCTCAGATGGCCGTCGGCGACGGTGGGGTCGATGTCGCGGTCGAGCAGTTCGCCATAGGCGGGCATGATCGACACCGGCACCACGCTGCGTGGATCGACCAGATGCGCCACCTGCCACTCGTTCGAGTATTTCAGGCCGACCCGGGCGAGATCGGGGCCGGTGCGCTTCGATCCCCACAGGAAGGGATGGTCGTACATGCTCTCGGCCGCGATCGAGTAATGGCCATAGCGCTCCACCTCGTCGCGGAACGGCCGGATCATCTGACTGTGGCAGGCATAGCAGCCTTCGCGGGTGTAGATATTGCGGCCAAGCTGTTCCAGCGGCGTATAGGGGCGCACGCCTTCAACCGGCGTGACCGTGCTTTCCACCTTGAACAGCGGCACGATCTCGACCAGTCCGCCGATCGAGATGATCATGAAGGTGAGGATGAACAGCAGCGAGGTGCTGCGTTCGATGCGGGCGTGATTGAACCGGGGCATCGGCTTTGCGTTCTCCGCGTCACGAACCGGCAGGGTGGCGCAGCGGTGCCGGGGCAGCGCCCGCAATCGCGGCGCCCTCCGCGGCTGCAACCGGCGCCGGCTGGCGGATGGTCATGATGATGTTGAAGGCGAACAGCAGGCCGCCGATCAGATAGAACAGGCCGCCCAGCGCGCGGGTGACGTAATAGGGATGCAGCATCGCGACGCTGTCGGCGAAGCTGTAGCGCAGGAAGCCGAATTCGTCATAGGCGCGCCACATCAGCCCCTGGGCGATGCCCGACACCCACATCGCGGTGATGTAGAGCACGATGGCGAGCGAGGCGATCCAGAAGTGCCATTCCACCAGCCGCAGCGACCAGAGCGGCCGGTTCCACAGCCGGGGCACCAGGTAATAGAGCGCGCCGAAGGTCATGAACGCCACCCAGCCCAGCGCGCCGGAATGGACGTGACCGACGGTCCAGTCGGTATAGTGGCTGAGCGCGTTGACCGGCTTCAGCGCCATCAGCGGACCTTCGAAGGTGGCCATGCCATAGAAGGCGACGGCGACCACCAGGAAGCGCAGGATCGGGTCGGTCCGCAGGCGGCCCCAGGCGCCGGACAGCGTCATGATGCCGTTGATCATGCCGCCCCAGGACGGCATCCACAGCATGATCGAAAAGGCGGCGCCCAGCGTCTGCGCCCAGTCGGGCAGGGCGGTGTAGTGCAGGTGATGGGGCCCCGCCCAGATATAGAGGAAGATCAGTGCCCAGAAATGGACGATCGACAGCCGATAGGAATAGATCGGCCGCTCGGCCTGTTTGGGCACGAAGTAATACATCACGCCGATAAAGCCGGCGGTGAGCAGGAAGCCGACCATGTTATGGCCGTACCACCACTGGATCAGCGCATCCTGGACGCCTGAGAACGCCGAATAGCTCTTGGTGCCGACGAACGACACCGGCATCGCCAGGTTATTGATGATGTGCAGGACCGCGACGGTGATGATGTATGCGAGGAAGAACCAGTTCGCGACATAGATATGGGGCTCGCGGCGGGTGGCCAGCGTGCCCACGAAGATCGCCAGATAGCCGACCCAGACCAGGGTCAGCCAGATATCGGCATACCATTCCGGCTCGGCATATTCCCGGCTCTGGGTGATGCCCATGACATAGCCGCTGAGTGCTATGATCAGGAAGGCCTGATAGCCCCAGAACACCGCATTGGCCAGACGCGGACCGCCCCACAGCCCTGTACGGCAGGTGCGCTGCACGACGTAGAACGAGGTCGCGAACAGGGCGTTGCCGGCAAAACCCAGGATGACGGCCGAGGTGTGCACCGGCCGCAACCGGCCGAAACTGCCCTCCAGGCCGATGTTCAGCTCAGGGAAGGCCAGCAGGGTGGCGACCCAGGTGCCGGCGGCAAACCCGAACACGCCCCAGAACACCGTGGCGATGGTGAAGCGGCGCACGATCGCTTCGTTGTAGCCGGCAATTGCGGTGCTGCTGACCGGCGATGATGCCGTGGCTCCGATGGCGCCGGTTGCGGTGATTGCAGTCATCCCGTGATCTCCCGTACAGCGCATCCGGACTGGTGATGGAATGCGAGGCAGTCAGAGACTGACGACGGAGATGCCGGCGCCCGTTTGTCTTGACGAACGATTATCCTGGCGAAACATATGTCGACACGTTCACGGATAGTCCGTGACATGGTGACGGGAGACCGCATCTCGTGACCCCACTGATGATCCTGGCCGCCGTTGTTCTGGTCGTGGCGTGCCGGTTTCTGTCGTTCCGCGACCCACGGCTTAGGAGTGTGTGTTGTGATGGACCAGATCGCCGGGCGCGCCGGCGGCGTGTTATGTTGCGGCGCAATAGGCATGACAAAATCCTGTCCGGCCGCATCGATATGCGGCCATCCGGATCTGCGTGATCGGCAGGGTGGGTGGTCGGGTTCAGGGCGGCGGGCGTGACGCCGGTACAAGTCCCGGAGATAGAACGACATCCGGCAGTCCGGCAGCCATGTTTTCGGTGATGCCGGACATATGGGCAACACCAGAAGCCACCATGACCGAAGCCATGATGGGTCTGTTACCGAACCGACGGTGCGCCCTGTTCTGGGCTATTTTGCTGCATCGCGCCATGGCCGGACTATTGCGGAAGCAGGGTGGGCCCCGCAATTGCCAGACTGTCGCGGCGTCATTCTGTCGCACAGTCTGGCACCAGGATTCGCCTTGGGGATCGCCAGTGGGTTAATCTTCGACCAGGGCGTTTGGCCCTTTACGCGAAACCTGCCGGGGAGAGCGCCGCCGTGGCTCAGAATGCACCGTCCACCATCCCTGCCGCGCCGGCCCCTGCCGCGGCGGCCCCCGCCGTGCCAGCCGGGAATGCCGACAGTCATGATGATTTCGATCCATGGGGGGCGCTGCCCGACACCGTCCTGGATCCGGTTCAGGAAAAGCGGGTGCGCGCCGGACTGGGAGCGCAGGGGTTCATGGCCCTGGTCGGTGCCACGATCACCGGCATAGGTGCCGGGCGCTGCCAGTTGTTGGTGACGGCGCGCCCTGAGTTGATGCAGAACCACGGCGTCTTCCATGGCGGCGTGATCGGCTTTCTGATCGACAATGCCTGTGCCGCCGCGGCGGGCACCATGGCGCCGCTGGGGCATGGCGTGATGACGGCCGATTACGGCGTGTCGCTGCTGGCCGCCGCCACCGGTGGCCAGCTTGTCGCCGATGCGCGTGTGGTGCGTGCCGGCCGTCGCCTGACCACCGTTGAAGCGCGCGTGCACGTTCTGGCCCAGGGCAGGGCCCCCCGGCTGGTCGCCACCGGACGTGCGACCGTGGCGGTGATCGAGGGGCGCGAAAGCAGCGCCGCCGCCGCCACCCATGGTGGCAGCACGGCCTGACCGCCGGGCAACTGGTCCGGCATCCGGAACAGTTTATGCTGCTGTGCGAAATTGCATCGGCCATGGCATTTGCGACGTGGCGGAGGGCGATGCGGCAGCGCAGCCGGGCCGAAAAAAGCGGGCGCTGTCCAATGAACGGCGCCCGCAAAGTTTAAGCCGGTTACCCAGTCGACGGACAAGGCGTGTCGTCATCCCTCCCTGCCGTCCCGACCGAGGATGCGGCCTGTTGTCCGGAGCGTCAAGTAAGGGATGGTGAAAAGCTTAGAAAATTTACTAATGGTTGTATAAAACGACTGTATAGGGCGGAGATCGGGGCTTTTAGCATCCGCAGATATTCCAATACCATTGGGCTGATTAGCATCTTATTGTATGCCGATGCCTGGCTGGCGTGGCCGGATGCGAGGGTTATCCGTCACGTCAGCCGGCTGAACGCACTCTGTGTTCAAGCAATCACATAGGAATAATTCTAAGAAGTAGTCGCATTCTGTGTCGCGTCGGCGGTGACCCGATCGACCGGTGCTCTATCGAATTACCGCTGTGCAGAAATACAGCCATGGCCTGCCCGGTGCATCAGGTGAAATAATTCCGCGGCTGGTGCGCAGGCGGCGCACACCCGCCCGTCTGCCGGCATTGTCTCAGTCGGATGCTGGTCGCGGATCGTTGGCCCACGGATAATCGTGGCACGACAATGACAGCGATACCGGCCCTGGTGCCGTGCGCCACGACGGCCATGGCCCGGAGCCCGGGGCCGCATGGTTTCGATGGCGAATTTGCGTCAGCACTGCTGCCCCGCCGATCTGGCGGTCAATACATTAGTTAAGTTTATGAGTCGGATGTTTTTTTGAATTTTTTTTGAAAGAGAGCCGGCCTTAGGATCAGCTCGAACCGCCGGCCGTGTCCGAGGGGGAAACGAGGACGGTGTTCGGCCCGGGCGGATGACACTCAAGGGAAGGCCCCGACAGATGATGAAACTCCTGGCGACCGCCGTGTTCGGCGGCGTGCTGGCCCTGGGCGGCATTGGCGCCGCTCATGCCGAATTCCCCGAGAAGAACGTGCGCATCGTGGTGCCGTTCTCGCCCGGCGGTGCGGTCGATTTCACCAGCCGGCTGATCGCCGAGGTGGGCTCCGATTATCTGGGTGGCCAGAAGATCATCGTTGAGAACATGCCCGGTGGCGGCGCCGTGGTCGGGCAGAGCTATGTCGCCCGCGCCAAGGCCGATGGCTATACCGTGCTGGCCTATACCTCGTCGGTGATCAACAACCCGATCGTCAAGAAGACCCCTTAGAGTCGGACTCAAAACTAATACCCATTGATTTCAAGCCCTTGCGATGAACCGTGCGGTGCGTCGGATGGAGGCGATGAGAAG